>JAJZJC010000100.1 GCA_021810205.1 Actinomycetes bacterium | reverse complement strand
ATCGGCAAGGCGCTGCACCTCGGGCCTTCGGGTGTCCATCGGCCCGATCAGCTGGCAGCTGTGCGCGAGCACCGGTGGGATCGGCAAGACCTCGGCGCTGTCGAGGGAGAACTCCGAGAACAGCGCGTCGGGGTCGGTCGTCCCGAGGACCGAAGACTGCTTCGGGCCGAAGACATTGGCACCGCACACGTTGTCGGTGTCCACGAAGCGATCGGCACCGAGCACGTCGCCGTAGCGCACGAGGAGGCGCATCGCCGTCGCCACCACCGCTCCGCGGTCCCCATCGAGCATCGCCTTCTCGTCGTCGGTGAGGATCATGGGCGAGGCTCCGCGCCCGACGCGCGCTGCACACCAGGCGCGTCCAACTCCGCAGCCAGCGCGAACCCGCGCTCGGAGCGGTCGACGGTGTGCGCGTACACGTTCAGATAGCTCCGGTGGTAGTCCTGACGCGGCACATGCGGCTCTCGCCTCGCGAGCACCTCGGGCGCCACCTCGAGGTCGACCGCGCGCCGGTCGAGATCGATCGTGATCGTATCGCCAGGTTCGACCAGGCCGAGGGGGCCGCCCGCTGCGGCCTCCGGCGCCACCTCACCCACGACGAGCCCCTTGTTCACCAGGCCGGAGAGCTGCGCGTCGGTCACCACTGCGACCTGCGGTGCGAGCCCCGAGCCTTCCAGCGCGAAGACGAACCCGGAGACGAAGGCCATGCCCGGCGCGCCCTTGGGCCCGAGCCCGCGCAGCACGACGACGTGACCCGGGTGGATCTCCCCGGCCTCGAGCGCCGCGATCGCCTCCTCACGGGTATGGAAGATGACGGCCTCGCCGGTGAAGCGCTTCGGCCTCGTGTCGACGACCGCACGCTTCACGATGGCACCGGAGGGCGCCAGTGACCCTCGCACGATGAGGATGGTCGGCTCCGTGCCGAGCGGGTCGTCGAAGGGCCGTATCACGGATCTGTCCGAGGGCATCGCATCCGCGAGCACGTCGCCCAGCCGGCCCACGATCGTCTGCGCATCGAGGTCGAGCACCGGCGAGAGCTCGTGCATCAGCGCGCGGGCGCCGCCGGCACGCTCGAGCTCGTCGATGTGGTGCTCGCCGTTCGGCTTCACGTCGGTGAGGAGGGGGACCTTCGGGGCTTGGTCTTCGAACTCCTTCCAGATGTCGATCGGGCAATCGGCCTCGACTGCGATCGCCTGGAGGTGCTTGACCGCATTGATCGAGCCGCTCGCCGAGAGCACGACGGCCACCGCGTTCTTGAACGCGGCTTCGGTCAGGATCTTGCGAGGACGGAGATCCTCGTCGATCATCTCGACGATCCGCCTGCCGGAGCGCTCGACGATCTCCCACATCAAATCGCTGTTCGCCCGCACCGGAGCGCTGCCGGGGAGCGCCATTCCGAGCGCCTCTGCGGTGATGTGCATGGTGTTCGCCGTGCCCATTCCCGAGCACACCCCCGGGGAGGTGATCGCCGATTTGGCCATGGCTTCGAGCTCGTCGAGGGTCACCTCGCCGGAGTGGACCTTCCCCGAGTTCGCGAACACGTCCTCGATGTCGAAGTGCGCGTCGCAGTATCGGCCGCTGGACTGGTAACCGCAGGGCACGATGATCGTCGGGATGTCCAGCCGTCCCGCCGCCATGAGCTGCGCAGGCGTGGTCTTGTCGCACGAAGCGAGGCAGACCATCGCGTCGAGCATGGCTCCTTCCACCGCGACTTCGATGTCAGAGACGATGAGGTCCCGGGTGGGGAGGATGTAGCGGCCACCACGGCCGATGCTCGTGATGAAGTCGCTGGGCGCAGCGGTGCGGACCTCGAGCGCGAGCCCGCCCGCCGCGTAGATCGCCTCCTTCAGCTTCGGCACGATCGCGTCGAGATGCGAGAAACAGATCGCGAGCTCCGACGAGGAGTTCACGATCGCGACCTTCGGGCGCTCCAGCTCCTCGTCGCTGTAGCCGAGCGCCCGCCACTGCGAGAGCCGGTACACCCAGGGCGACGACCCGCGCGGGTAGTTGCTGCGCAGTCGAGATGGATCACGTGAGGTCATCTGAGGCTCCTCGTCGTCGTTGGTTGGATTGTTCTTGTCGAGCGGCGCCACACCTGGCTCCAGCACTGCCCTCTACGAAGGCTCCCGGCCGAGGAACACCCCGTGTTTTTCGAGCACGGCCTGCAGGGTGGCCACGTCGACGTCTGCGGTCGCGCCCCCACGCGAGAGCATGAGGTCTGCCGCGGCGCCGGCCGCCTCGCCCATCACGAAGCATGGGCCGGTCACCCTGGCCGACGACTGTCCCTCATGGGTCATCGACGCGCAGCGTCCCGCCACGAAGAGGTTGTCGACCCCCTGGGGGAGCAGCATCCGGTAGGGCATCTGATTGAAGCCGCGCGGTTGCTCCCCGCGCTGCCAGCGGAACTCCACGCTCCCCGCGACGTGTGCCTCGACTGGCCAGCCGTTGACCCCGATGGTGTCGTCGAAGTCCACGCAGTCGAGCACGTCGTCTTCGCTCAGCTGGTAGGCACCGACGATGCGCCTCGTCTCGCGGATGCCGATCTGGGGGGCGATGTCGACCACGTACGACCCCTCGAAGCCTGGCACGTGGTCTTTGATGAACGAGAAGGCGTCGAAGATCTGCGCCCGCCCCTGCAGCTCGCCGCGAGTGAGCTGGACCACATCGGTCCCATCGATCGCGCTGCCGTCGGGGTTTCGCAGCTGGGTCAGGTTCGCCCGCCATTCGAGCGGGTTCCGCTGCGGGCGCACGATCGGCCGCTTGCGCGGGAAGTGGTGCGTGCCCGCCGCCTCGGCCTCGTCCATCAGACGCTCGGCCGTCCGCCAGGGCTTCTCCCCAGCGGCAGCTGCGTCGACTCCGTTGATGCGGAACATCATCGAGGGGTACAGCATCCCACCGAGCCCGGGTGACTTCTCGTACGGCGCACCCGCCCACGCCGCGAGATCCGCGTCGCCCGACGCGTCCACGAAGACCTGCCCGCGCACCGCGTGGCGCCCCGACTTCGACTCGATGAGCACCGCGTCGATCGAGGAATCCCCGGCCATCACCGCCCCGACAGCCACGCAGTGAAAGAGCACCTGGACCCCGAAATCGGTGACGAGCTGATCCGCCGCGTACTTGTAGGCCGAGATGTCGAACGCCTGGGCGAGGATGCCGTCGTTGATCGTGAGGTGGGCCGGCGCCAGTCCGTCGAGGCGCTCGAGGCGCTCGTAGAGGTCGTCGGCCAGGCCGTGCACGACGCGGCGGTCCTCTCCGTGCACTCGAGCGTGCAGCCCGCAGAAGGTGCTCAGCCCTCCCGCCGTGCCCGCGCCGCCCAAGAAGCCGTAGCGTTCGAGCAGGATCACCGAGCGCCCGGCGCGCCCGGCCGCGGACGCGGCCATGATCCCTGCGGGCCCCCCACCCACCACGACGACGTCGTACTCACCGAGCACCGAAGTCGTGCGGCTCGGCTCCACGATGGTCATCGGCGACCTTCCTCTTGCACGGTGGGCGTCGCGCCGATCCTCGTGCCACATCGGCCTTCCACGAAATCATGTCCTGGGACATGCATTGCAGGCTCTTCTTCGACTTGGAGGTTGTGCCGGAACCGCGCCACGCGGAACACCAGGCGAACTTCACCCATGTTCGGGCCGGCGACCGCCGACGGCTCGGGTGTTGCGGCGGCGACCCTCGTCGCGCAGGAGGCGATGGTCCTGGCGCTCCATCGCGCCCGTCGGCACGCGTTCGCTGGGTTCGACGGCTGACGTGACCAGAAGGTCGGTCAGCAGGCGCTGCATCCGGTGCTCCCCCCGATGAAAGAGTGCATGCCCGCGTCATGCTAAGAGCCTGCGCCGCGAGAGGGAAATCACTCTTCCGACTATCCACTATCAGTACGGCTTATTTCTCTGGGCTCACGATCCTCCGTGCGGCTCGCTGGACGAGCTCGCGAAAGAAGCGATGTGCCGGGTCGTCCTCGTAGCGCTCATGCCACCAGAGATTCTCGGTAATGGGCTCGAGCGCGGTCGGGCACTCGAGGACGCGCAGCGAGAGTCGGCTGGCGGCTTGGCGGGCGAGGCGCTCCGGCACCAGCGCGATTCGATCGGTCCCCGGGACGAAGTACGGCACGGCGAGATAGCTCTCGACGCGCACGGCGATGCGAGGCTGGATGCCGAGCATGCGCAGCTGGCTCGCGACCGGCACGCCTACATACCCCCGCTGGTAGTACGGCGCGACCCACGGCAGCCTGGCGAGGTCCGCCACGGACACGCGGCCCTTCTCGATCGCCGGGTTGTCCGGAGAGGCGATGCAGACCCAGCGATCGCTGAACAGCTCCATCGAGCGCATGTTGGCCGTCTTGAAGAGCGGGCTGGAGGGGGCCACCATCCCGTCGATGACGCGGATGAGATCGACGTACTCCGTGGTCAAGGACTCCCGGACCATCCGTACGTGGAGGGCGGCGCGAGGCGCTTCTCTGTCCATCAGCTGCGAGAGTGGCTCACCGAGCATCGCGACCGAATAGTCGGCCATCAGGCAGGTGAACTCCCGTTCCGACGTCGCCGGGTCGAATTGCCGGCCGACCGCGAGGAGGCGTTCGGCGCCCGCGCAGACCGCTTCGACCTCTCCGACGAGCGACACGGCGAGCGGCGTCAGCCGGTAGTAGCCACGGTCGCGGACGAGCAGCTCGTCATCGAAGTACTTGCGCAGGCGAGCCAGGGTGGCGCTCACTGCCGGCTGGGTCACGCCCAGGCGCTCGGCGGCCCTGGTGACATTTCGCTCCCGTATCAGCTCGCGAAGCGTGACCAGCACGTTCAGGTCGAAGCTGTAGAGGGTGGGCGTCGGACGCGCGGTCCTGGCGATGGCTGCATCGTCATGCTCCACTTGCGCGCTCGGCGGCGCGCTCGGCGGCTCATTGGCACCTTGACCATCCGTCGTGCGCGAGCCGTTCATGGTCTCCCTCTGTGACGCGGCCTGCACCCGTGGCGCGGACCGATCCTAACCCCGGCCCCACGCAGGACCACCCTCCGGGATGGCCGGGAGGTGCGCTCGGGTAGCCGGAAGGTGCCCGGGCGTTCCGGGCGCGCGGGGCGGGAACTTTTTCCAGCACGCATGCGAGCGGTACCCTTTGCCCATGGCCAGTGGGAAGAACGACGTCGACCTGTCGAGCATCTGGCTCTTTTCCACGTGCAGCGACAAGGAGCTGCGGCTCGTGCGCCGCTCGCTCGAGGAGGTGACCGCCCCCGCCGGCCGCGTGCTGTGCGAGGAGGGCGCGATCGGCCGGGACTTCTTCTTCATCCTCGAAGGCCGCGCATCGGTGCGGCGCGGCGGTCGCAAGATCGCGCTCCTCGGACCCGGCGACTACTTCGGCGAGCTCGCGCTCTTGGACCGCCAGCCGCGTTCGGCGACCGTCGTCGCCGATACCGACATGGCCCTGCTCGATTTGACCCAGCGGAACTTCTACCGTCTGCTCGACGAAGTGCCGCCGCTGCCTCGAAAGCTGCTTGCAGCGATGGCAGCGCGCCTGCGCGACGCCGACTCCAAGGTCTCCGCGCTCATCTCGCACTGAAGGAGGAGACCACCGTGGAGCTCGCCGACGCGCTCGCCTTCGTCGCCGCCCGCCACCAAGGCGTCCTCGTCACGCGCCGCCGCGACGGCCGGCCACAGCTCTCGAACATCCTCTACGCCACCGACGACGCCGGCACCGTCCGGATCTCGGTCACCGAGACACGGGCCAAGACGAAGAACCTGCGCCGGGACCCCGCGGCCTCGCTCTACGTCCCCGGGGACTCCTTCTGGGCCTACGTCGTCGTCGACGCGACCGCGGAGCTCTCTGCGACCACGACCACACCCGGCGACGGCGCAGCCGAGGAGCTCGTGGCTCTCTACCGCGCCGTACGGGGCGAGGACCACCCGGACTGGGCGGAGTACCGCGCGGCCATGGTGCAAGAGCGCCGCCTCGTCGTCCGTCTCCACCCCACCCACGCGTACGGCATGGTGAACGCCTGACACGAGAATTCTGACCGCGTCACGGCTGACGCGGCACGTGTCGCGTCACTCCTCGAGCGGAGAGCGGGTGCCTTCTTACCCAGCGACCTCGGGACCGGGAAGGCCCGCCCGTGCCGCGCCAGGCGTGGCAGCCGCCGCACCCGAAAGCATCGACTCTTCGACGAGCTGGGAAATGTCGAGGACGCGTACGTCGTCCTCCTTCGCATTGGCCTTCACCGCGTCGTCCAGCATGATCATGCAGTAAGGGCATGCGGTCGACACCACGTCGGCGCCCGTGCCGATCGCCTCGAGCGTCCGGTCGTTGTTCACTCGGGTGCCGATGCGCTCCTCCATCCACATTCTCGCCCCACCCGCACCGCAGCAGAAGCCCCGCTCACGGCAGCGCCGCATCTCGACGTTGCGCGCCCCGGGGATGGAATCGATCACCGTGCGCGGCTCGTCGAAGACTCGGTTGTGCCGGCCGAGGTAACACGGGTCGTGGTAGGTGACGGTACCCTGATAGCCGCTGCCCGGGACGATCTTGCCCGCGCGCACCAGGTGATCGAGCAGCTCGGCGTGGTGGACGACCTCGAAGTTGCCGCCAAGGGCCGGGTACTCGTTCTTCAGCGTGTTGAAGCAGTGCGGGCACGTCGCCACGATCTTCTTCACCCCGACGCCGTCCAACGTCGCGATGTTCGCCTTGGCCTGCTCTTGGAACAGGTACTCGTTGCCGATGCGGCGCGCCGGGTCCCCGGTGCACGACTCCTTCGAACCCAAGATCGCGAAGGTGACCCCCGCACGGTGCAACAGACGCGCGGTCGACTGCACCTGGCGACGGGCGCGCTCGTCGAGGGCGCCGGCGCAGCCGACCCAGTAGAGGTACTCCACGTCGGCGGGAATCGTGTCGGTGACCACCGGTACCTCGAAGTCCAGGTCCTTCGTCCACTCGGTCCGCTTGGAGCTGCCGAGCCCCCACGGATCGCCCTGGTTCTCCAGGTTCCGCAGCATGAGGCCCGCTTCGCTCGGAAAGCTCGACTCCATGAGCACCTGGTAGCGGCGCATGTCGACGATCGCATCGACGTGCTCGATGTCGACCGGGCACTGCTCGACACACGACCCGCACGTGGTGCACGACCACAGGACGTCGGGCTCGATCACGTTCGGGACGAGCGGCTCGGGCTCGACGGCGTGGCCGTCGCCGTCCGCGCCGTAGAAGGCGGCGGCCCGGTCCTCGACACTGTCCCCCGCGAGCAGGCGGGCGGAGGCGGAGAACATGTTCTCGCGCAGGTTCATGATGACGAGCTTGGGGGAGAGCGGCTTGCCCGTGTTCCACGCTGGGCAGACCGACTGGCAGCGCCCGCACTCGGTGCAGGTGATGAAGTCGAGCATCTGCTTCCAGCTGAAGTGCTCGATGAACCCCGCGCCGAAGACCGTGTCCTCGGTCACGTTCTCCATGTCCATGTCGGGCGTCTTGTCGAGCCCGCCCAGCGCACGGGGCCGGCGTGAGAACGCCACGTTCACGGGCGCCACGAAGATGTGCAGATGCTTGGAGTAGGAGAGGAACACGAGGAACCCACTGATCACCGCGATGTTCAACAAGATGAACGTCGTGGCGAGGGTGCCGTTCACCCCCGCTCCCAGACCGGCCAGGCCGGCGCCGATGGCGTGCGAGGCGAAGGCCCAACCGTCGTAGGGGAACTGGCGCGGCTCCGTGTTCACCTGCGCCCCGCGGTACACGAGCAACGTCGCGATGACCAAGAAGATGAGGAGGAGGGTCAGCCATGCGGCGTCGGTGTGCGAGCCGTAGAAGCGAGAGGCCCGCTCCCTGCGCTTCGGCGCGTTCACGAGACGGATCACCGCGAAGACGCAGAGCGCCACCAGGACCGCAGTGGCGAAGAAGTCCTCGATGAACCCGAGCACCGGGGAGGTGCCGATCCCCGGGATGTGGAACGTCGGGTCGAACAGGTCGCCATAGGCTTCGACGACCGTGAACAAGAGGATCGTGAAGCCCCACATGGTGAAGAAGTGGGCGAGCCCGGGCACCGTCCACTTGAGCAGCTTGCGCTGGCCGGCGACCTCGGTGACCTCGGCCCCGGCCTTCTCGGGGAGGTCCCGGTGAAGCCGCTCGGGCGCGGGCTTGCCAGCCCGGACGAGCCGGGAGAGCCAGAAGAACCGGTGGCCCGCAACAGCGAGACAGATCACCGTCACCGCGACCCCGATACCGATCCTGATGGCCACCCGTACCTCCTGTCCTCGATCGACGAACGGCCACGAGCGTCGCCCAGGGCGACAGCCGGCGGTGAGCCGGTACCCGTGGACGCCGATCTGCAACCGGCGTACCGCCACGGTGGCGCGGGCACCGCCCGCACGCGCATTGGCCGCCAGCGGACGATCGTATCCCCCGTCACGACAAGCAACCCCGTGACGGGCACGGGGCTGTCAGGGAGACGAGCCGAGGGGGAGCCCGAGGGAGAGCGACGAGGGGGAGCGACGAGGGGGAGCCTGAGGAGAGCTACGAGGGGATCGGCGGTGAGGGCGGGCCGCCCGAGAGGACCTCTTCGCCTCGACGGCGCACTGCTCCGTTCCGGTTCGACGAGGTGAGGAGGTAGAACCGTCCGCTCCTGATGCCGTCAACGACGATGCCCGCCACCTCGGACGGTTCCATCGCAGCGGCGGCAAGCCGGTCGACGCGCGCACGCGCCGCCGCCCCCCGCTCGACGGCGTCCGTGGCTCTGCGCGCCGGGAGATCTCCCGGTCGGTTCCGGTCCGAGGTGCCGAAATTGGTCTTCACCGCCCCAGGGCACAGCACCGACACGCCTACGTTGGCTCGCTCTTCTCGCAGATCGAAGTAGAGGGTCTCGGAGAAGGCGGTGACCGCGTGCTTGGAGACCCCGTAGGGGCCGAGCGCGCCGGCGAAGACCCCGAAGATCGACGACGTGTTCACGATGTGGGCCGCCGGCTGTGCGAGCAGCACCGGCATGAAGGCGCTCACGCCGTGGACCACTCCTCCCAGGTTCACGCCGAGGTCCCAGGCCCAGTCCTCCTCCGAGGTGGTCCAGACGGGCTCGTGGGGGCCGCCGACCCCCGCGTTGTTGCACAAGATGTGCACCGCGCCGTACTCGCGCACCGCAGCGTCGCGTAGTGCGTCGACTTCCACACGCCGCGAGACGTCGGTCGGGACGGCGAGCACCTCGTGTCCTGCGGCCGAGAGCGTCGCGGCGGCCCTCTCGAGCGCCGGGCGCTCCACGTCGGCCATCACGACCGCCATGCCTGTTGCCCCGAAACGCTCGCTCAGGCCGAACCCGATCCCGCTCGCCGCGCCGCGCCGCGCCGCGCCGCGCCGCGCCGCGCGCATCGTAGGT
>JAJZJC010000018.1 GCA_021810205.1 Actinomycetes bacterium | reverse complement strand
AGTGGTGGTGACGCTCGGCAACGTCGCGACCCGCGCGCTGCTCCGGACCGCCGACGGCATCCGCTCGCTGCGTGGGCGGGCGTACCCGTTCGGCGACGCGATGCTGGTGCCCACGTACCATCCGGCGGCCGCGTTGCGCTCGGGCGGCGAGGTGGTCGCCGAGATGCGCGCCGACCTCGTGCGGGCCAAGCGACTGCTCGCCGCCGCGGGGCCGCTTGGCGGCGGCGCGCCGCAGGGTGCAGGGGAGCGAGCACGAGGCCCACTGCCATGAGGAGACTGCCATGAGGAGACGGGCATGAGGGGACTGCCATGAGGGGACTGCCATGAGGAGGCGGGCACGGCGGTGAGCTGGACCGTGCGCGCCCGCACGACGTCTGCGGCACGGACCCGCGAGCTCGCTGCGTCGCTCGCGGCACTCGCCCGCAAGGGCGACGTGGTGATCCTCGCCGGGACGCTCGGCGCCGGCAAGACCACCTTCGCCCAGGGTTTCGCCCGAGGGCTCGGAGTGGAGGGCCCGGTGACGAGCCCGACCTTCACCCTGCTGCGCCAGTATCCCTGCGCCCTCGGCCAGCTCCTGCACGCCGACGTGTACCGTCTCGACCACCTCGTCGAGGTCGCCGACCTGGGGCTCGGCGAGCTGGTGGAGGACGGCATCGCCCTTGTCGAGTGGGGCGACGTCGCAGTGCCGGCCCTCGGCCCGGTGACCTGGACCGTGTCGATCACGCCGGTGGACGAAGAAGAGGACGAGAGGGAGGTGGCGGTGCGCGCAGAGGGTGACGACGATCGCCGCGGCGCCGTCGCCGCGGTGCTCGGATCCGCGTGATGCTGCTCGGGATCGAGACGGCGGCCGAGTGCGCCGGCGTCGCGCTCGCCGACGACGAGGGAGTCCGCGCAGTCGTCTGGGTGCGCGGCGAGCGCCGACACGCCGAGACGCTCGCGCCGGCCATCGGGCACGTGCTGGAGCAGGGACAGGCCTCGCTCGCGGACGTCGACACCGTCGCGCTCGACGTCGGCCCGGGGCTGTTCACCGGCCTGCGGGTCGGTGTCGCCACTGCCCAGGGCCTCGCCCAGGGGCTCGGGATCGGCGTGCTCGGCGTCACGAGCGTGGCGGTGCTCGCCCGCGAGGTCTTCGACGCGGGCTGGCGCGGCCAGGTCGCCGCCGTGGTCGACGCGCGCCGAAAGGAGGTCTTCGCCGCGCGCTACGCCGCGCCGACAGAGGAGATCGAGCCACCAGCGCGCCGCACACCAGCGGAGCTCGCGGCGTCCCTCGTCGCCGCCGGCGAGGACGACCTGGTCGTGGTGGGGACCGGGGCGCAGCGCTATCCCGAGCTGTTCGCGCCCCTCCACGTCGCAGCGATCTCGGCGCCGTCGCCGGCCGCTCTGGTCGCCCTGGCGGCCGGTAGGCTCCGTGGGGGCGAAAAGCCCATTCCGCCCGGGCTCCTGCGGCCCATGTACCTGCGGGAGGCAGACGCCCGGATCAACTGGGCGCAGCGGTGAGCCGGATGCCCACGGTGAGCAGGATGGCCAGGGTGAACGGTGTCGTCCTCGTGGGACGGGCTGGCGTGGACAGGTCGGCGGGATGATCGAGCTCGTCAAGATGCGCCGGCGCGACCTGCGCCGGGTGATGGAGATCGAGCAGGTCGTGTTCCCCGAGCCCTGGAGCCACGGGGTGTTCGCCTCGGAGCTGGCGCTCCGGCGCGGACGGGCGTACCGGATCGCCCGAGAGGGGCGTGAGATGGTCGGCTACGTCGGGCTGATGTTCGTAGAGGAGGAAGCGCACGTGACGACGGTGGCAGTGGCCCCGGCACACCAGGGCCGGGGGATCGGGACCCAGATCATGCTCGGGGCGATCGAGATCGCCCAGAAGGAGGGCTCGCGTCACGTGTCCTTGGAGGTCGCCGTCGGCAACACGCGTGCCCAGGCCCTCTACCGGCGCTTCGGCTTCGCCCCGGTCGCGCTGCGCAAGGGCTACTACCAGCTGAGTGGCGAGGACGCCTACGTCATGTGGGCCTACGACATCGACTCTCCCGCCTATCACGAGCGCCTCGAAGAGATCCGGAGCACGCTTCGATGAACGTTCTCGGGATCGAGACCTCGTGTGACGAGACGGCCGCGGCCGTGGTCTCCGACGGCCGCCTCGTGCGCTCCTCGGTCGTCTCGAGCCAGATCGACCTCCACGCCCGCTACGGCGGGGTCGTCCCCGAGATTGCAGGGCGCGCACATGTCGAGCTGCTCGTGCCCGTCGTCGGGGAGGCACTGGCCGCGGCGGGCACCGATCGTCCCGACGCCGTCGCCGCCACCTACGGGCCGGGCCTGATCGGCTCCCTGCTCGTGGGCATGAGCGCGGCGAAGGCGCTCGCGATGAGCTGGGACGTGCCCTTCGTCGGCGTGAACCACTTGGAGGGCCATCTGTTCGCCCCGGTGATCGAAGAGCCGTCGCTCCTCTGGCCGCTCGTCGTGCTCCTCGTCTCCGGTGGCCACACGCTGCTCGTGCTCGCCAAAGCGCCGGGTCGCTACCGCCTCCTCGGCCAGACCCTCGACGACGCCGCCGGCGAGGCCTTCGACAAGGTCGCCCGGTACCTCGGCCTCGGCTACCCCGGCGGTCCCGCCATCGACCGCACCGCGCGCGAAGGGGACCCTCGCGCGTTCTCCTTCCCCCGCGCGCTCAACGACGGGAGCTACGACTTCTCCTTCTCGGGGTTGAAGACCGCGGTCGTCCGTACCGCCCAGCGCCATCCACGAGCCGCCACTTGCGACCTGGCGGCGTCGTTCCAAGACGCGGTCGTCGACGTGTTGGTCACCAAGGCTGCCCGCGCGGTGACGGACCTCGGGGCGAAGGGGCTGTGCCTGGGTGGGGGCGTCGCGGCGAACTCGTTGCTCCGTCGCCGCGCGCCGGCGGCGGTCGACGTGCCCACCTATCTGCCGAGCATGGCCATGTGCACCGACAACGCGGCGATGATCGCCGCGGCGGGCGCCTGGCGGCTCGCTCACGAGGGGCCGAGCCCGCTGTCCCTCGCCGCCGATCCCAACCTCTTCCTCACCTTCGACACATGATGCCTGCGCTGCCCCTTCGCCGCGCCGGCGACGTGGCGCCCGCTGTGGCGTCCACCTACGACCTCGATCGTGACGCGCTGGCGGCCCTTATCGAGGGCGAGCCCCCCTACCGTGCGCGCCAGGTGTGGGACGGCCTCTACCGTCGGCTGCGCCGGCCGGTCGAGATGACCGACCTCCCGCGTGCGCTGCGCGACCGGCTCGAGCCGACGTTGCGCCCAGCGCTGCACGAGCTCGCGTGGCGGCACGCGGACGGTGGCGACACGGTGAAGTGGCTCTTCGCGCTCGCCGACGGGCGCCGGATCGAGACCGTGCTCATGGCGTACCCGGACCGGGTGACGGCGTGTGTCTCCACCCAGGCGGGGTGCGCGATGGCGTGCGCGTTCTGCGCGACGGGACAGGGAGGGTTCGGGCGGCACCTGAGGATCGGAGAGATCGTGGAGCAGGTGGTGGTCGCGGCACGCGCGGCCGCGCCCCGCCGCCTCTCGAACGTCGTGTTCATGGGGATGGGCGAGCCGCTCGCCAACTACGAGCGAGTCTGGGGCGCGATCGAGCGCATCCACGCCGACATCGGGATCTCCGCCCGCCATCTCACCGTGTCGACCGTCGGTATCGCTCCGGGCATCCGTCGCCTGGCGACCGAGACCCTGCCCGTGAACCTCGCGCTCTCACTGCACGCCGCCAACGACGAGCTGCGTGACCGCCTGGTGCCGGTCAACCGGCGCTACCCCCTCGCGGTGCTCGCCGACGCGTGCGCCGAGTACGTGGCGGCGTCCGGGCGGCGCCTCTCCATCGAGTGGGCGCTCATCGACGGGACCAACGACACGGAGCGCGACATGGTCGAGCTCGCCGCGTTCGCCCGGCCGCTCGGCGCGCACGTGAACCTGATCCCGTTGAACCCGACCCCCGGCTACCCCGTGCGAGGCACGCCGCGCACGGGTGTCGTGCGGGCGCGTGACACGCTGGTCGCCCTCGGGGTGAACGCGACGGTGCGCGTCACGCGCGGCGTCGAGATCGACGCCGCCTGCGGGCAGCTCGCGGCGACCGCCTGAACCGACCGGGTATCCTCGCCGTGCCGCCGGCACCTCGGCGCGCCACCTCCAGGGAGACGTCGATGGCCACATCCACACCTCGCGGTGCTCGCCCCGGGCTGCGCCGGGCGACGACAGGGCTCGCCAGGAAGGCGGCGTCGTCGCTCCTCGGCCACCAGCGAGCGGTCGACGAGCGCCTCGACGTGATCGAGCGGCACCTGGCGGCGATCGAGGCCCAGGTACGCGAGCTGCGCGAGATCGCCGAGACCCAGGTGGACGTCGAGAACCAGAGCACCGAGCTGCTCGGCCGGCTCCTGCGACAGGCCACCGACCGCATCGAGGATCTCGAAGGGCGGGTCGGGCAGGCGCCGTGACACGAGGAGCGGTCGTCGTCGACCTGCGTGCCGTCCAGAGCCCCGACTTCCGCGGCCGCGGCATCGGCCGTTGGGTGCACGAGCACGCGGCGGCGCTCGAGCGAGCGAGGCCCGAGGTGGTCGGCGCGTACCTGGTCGATCCCGAGTGGCCGCCCCCCGGCGTGCTCGACGAGATCGTGGGGTCGGGGAAGGTCCACTACTCGGGCACCCCCGCGGCGGTCGCTGCGTGCGAGCGGGCCGCCATCTACCACTGCCCGTCGCCGATCGAGCTCGGGCGCACCATGACCCAGATCCGGCCGCCGTACGTGGACCACCACGGCATGCGCTACTCGGTCATCGTCTACGACCTGATCCCACTGCATGAACGCGAGCGCTACCTGGTGCATCCCGCGGCTCGGCGGCGCTACATGGCGCGCCTCGAGGTGGTGCGCTCGGCGGACGCGGTGCTTGCGATCTCCGACAAGGTGGCGTCGGACGTCCGGCGCGATCTCGGCGTCGCAGCTGCACGCTGCCACGTGGTCGGCTCGGGGGTCGCCGCGCGCTTCGTCCCTCCCGCCTCGCGCGCAGGGGCGCTTGCCGCACTGGCGCGCGAGCATCCCGACATCGACCGTCCCTTCGTCCTGTTTCCTGCGGGCAGCGACCCCCGCAAGAACGTCGAGGGCCTCATCGCCGCCTTCGGTCTCCTCCCTGCTCACGTGCGCAACGGTCTGGGGCTCGTCGTCCTCGGTGACTTCGCGCCGAACTTCGTCGCCCACTACCGTCGCCTTGCCGCGGACGCGGGGATCGGGCGGTCGCTCGTGCTGACCGGCTTCGTCTCCGATGAGACGCTCCTTCGCTGCTACCAGGCTGCCTCCCTCGTGGCGTTCCCCTCCCTGGCCGAGGGGTTCGGGCTGCCGGTCGCCGAGGCGCTGGCCTGCGGTGCGGTGTGCTGCGTGTCGGATCGCCCGCCGCTCTCGGAGCTGGTCGCCGACGCCAGGGCCCGCTTCGACCCGGCGGACCCGCAGGACATGGCGGCGGTCATGGCACGGTGCGTGACCGATGCGGGGTTGCAGGCGTCGCTGCGCGCGGACGCCGACAAGGTCGTGACTTCCTGGGACGCCGTCGCCGAGCGCGCGGTGTCGGTGTGGGAGCAGATGGCCGACGGGTCACGACGCCCGTGGCGACGGCGGCGCCGAGTGGCGGTGGTCTCGCCGTTCCCGCCGATCCGAAGCGGCGTGGCCGGCTACAGCGCGGCCATGGTGGCGGCGATGCACCGGGTCGACGCACGGCGTGCCGAGGCACGGGGCGCCTCTGGCGTGGGGTCGGCGGCCTCACCGCTCGAGATCGACTGCTTCGTCGACGGGCGGAACCGATCGAGGGTGGACCCGTTGCCCGTGGCCGGCGCCCTCCCGGTTGACGCCGCGCTCTTCGAGCGCTTCGACGGGGTGCTCGGCGGCTACGAGCACGTCGTCTACGTGCTCGGGAATTCCGAGCATCACGCCAACGCGCTCGGCGCGCTCCGCCGCCGCCGTGGCACCGTGCTCGCGCACGAGGTGCGACTGAGCGGACTGCTGGCCCTGTCGGCGACCACTCGAGGAGCCGCGCCGGGTGGGCTCTCGGCCGCGATCGAGCGGAACTACCCCGGACTGCCCGAGGGCCTCGGGCACGGTGACCGCCTCGACGATGCCGACACCGAGCGCTACGGCCTCTACCTGTTGAAGGACGTGGTGCGCGACGCCGAGCGCTGCGCGCTGTTCTCGGATGCCGCGCGCCGCCTCGCGGTCCTCGACGTCGGCCCCGATCTCGACGGACGGCTCGCAGTGGTGCCCTTCGCCTTGTCGTGCCTCGACGAGGCGCAGCGCCGCGCGGTCGAGACGGCGCGTGCGACCCGGTCCGCGCAGTCCGCGCAGTCCGCGCAGTCCGCGCAGTCAGTGGTCGCGGCGGGGGCCGGCACCCCGGCGACCGTCTCGAGCTTCGGCATCGTCCATCCCCAGAAGCGTCCCGGGGACATCGTCCTCGCGCTCGCCGAGCTCCGTCGCCGTGGCCACGACGTCGTCGTCCAGTTCGTCGGACCCGTTGGCGACGCCATGCGCGACGCGCTCACCACGCTCGCCAGCACGGAGGGCGTCGAGGCCTACGTGGAGCTCACCGGGGTGGTGGATGACGCCGAGTACCTGGCGCGCCTCGGACGGACCGACGTCGCGGTCCAGCTTCGCCGGCACTTCTTCGGCGAGTGCTCCCTCACCGTGGGCGAGTGCCTCTCCGCGGGGGTGCCGACCGTGGTGTCTTCGACCGGCTGGATGGGCGAGCTCCCCGACGATGCAGTGGCGAAGGTGGACCCCGAGGCCGGCGTGGGGGCGCTCGCCGACATCCTCGGCCAGCTCGTCACCACAGCCGAGCGGCGACGACGTCTCGGGGACTCGGGCCGCGCCTGGGCCGAGACCCAGACCTACGAGCTCGTCGCCGAAGCGGTCCTCGACCTGCTCGGGGTCTGATCCACCGCGCTCGACGGAGCGAACCGCCCCGAGCCTACGGACGGTGTCGCACTAGCGTGCGCTACGTGCGCTTGGCGTTCGTGAGCCCCCGCTACGGCACCGGCGTCGTCGGGGGTGCAGAGGCACATCTACGCGAGCTCGCCGAGGGCCTTGCCGGACGCGGCCACGAGGTCAGCGTCCTGACGACGGGCGCACTCGACACCGATACCTGGCAGAACGAGCTCGCGCCCGGGGTGACCGTCGAGTCCGGCGTGGAGGTCCGGCGGTTCGAGGCGCTACCAAGGGCCGACCACGCGCGGCGAGACGACCTCGACCACCGCGTGCTCGGCGGCGGACCGCTCAGCGCGTCCGTGGAGCTGGCGTGGGTCGCCAGCCGCTACGAGGCGCCCGACCTCGCCCACCACGTCGAACGAGAGGCGGGCCGCTACGAGGCGATCGTCTACGCGCCCTATCTCGCGTGGACGACGTTGCACTGCCTGCCTCTGGCACCCGGGCGCAGCGTCCTTGTTCCCTGCCTCCACGACGAGCCTGCCGCGCGCCTGCGTGTGGTGCGAGCGGCGCTGGCGGGCGCGGCCCAAGTGTGGTTCCTCTCCGAGCCCGAGCACGAGCTCGCGCACCGCCTCGTGCCGCTCGGGACGCACCGCACGATCGGCGCGGGCGTCAGGGTGCCCGAACGCTACGACGCCGACGGGTTCCGTCGGCGCCACGGTCTGGCGCGGCGCCCCTTCGTGCTGTACGCGGGACGGCGAGAGGACGGAAAGGGCTGGCCCGGTGCGCTGGCCGGCCTCGAGGTGGCGACGGGCCGGCTCGGCCTCGACGTCGACCTGGTCACGATCGGGGCGGGCCGGGCGCCGGTGCCCGAGCACTTGGCGGACCGGGTGGTCGACCTCGGGTGCTTGGATGCGGCCGAGGTGCCCGACGCCTTCGCTGCCGCAGCCGCCCACGTGCAGCCGAGCACCCTCGAGAGCTTCTCGCGCACGGTGATGGAGAGCTGGCTCGCCGGCACGGCGGTCATCGGCAACGCCGCGGGCGCGGTCGTCTCCTGGCACTGCGAGCGCTCGGGCGGCGGCTTGCTCTACGGCGACGAGCTCGAGCTGGCCGAGTGCGTGAAGACGGTGCTCGAGCGCCCGGACCTCGCTGCCGAGATGGCGAGCCACGGTCGGCGCTACGTGCTCGACGAGCACCTCTGGCCCCCCGTGCTCGAGCGCGCCGAGGTGGCGCTGGAGGAGCTGGCCGCGCGCCGCCGCGCTGGGGCGAGGGCAGGCACCGGGGGGGACGCCGCTGGGATCGACGAGGCGGCGCTCGGGGTGCGGACCGCCGCCGCCCGAGCGCGCGCCGCGCTCGGCGCACGTCTTCTCGAAGACGACGTGCCGCTCGCCGAGTGGCTGCCCGTGCCCGGTATGGGCGTGCAAGCCACCCGCAGCTCGAAGACGCCGCCCGCCCGCCGGGGCGGACGTGCTGGAGCCTCCTCCAGCTTCGGGGAGCTCTCGACCCCCGTTGCCCGAGCGCGCGCCCGAGCGAGCGCCCGAGCGCGCGCCCGGGCGAGCGCCCGAGCGGTGGCGAACGCCCTGGAGCGACGAGCGGCGCGTGGCGCCGCGCCCCGGGTGGTCCTGCGCGCCGTTCGGGCGCTGCGCGCGGCACGACGGGCCTGGCTGGAAAGCGGCTCTCCGACGTCGCCGGCGCCACCGGTTGCCCCTCCCCGGGACGTCCGCTAGCATTAGCACTCGCAAGGTTCGAGTGCCAACAAGTGCCAAGGAGGCCGCTTCCATGAAGCTCCACCCTCTCGATGACCGGATCGTCGTCCGGCCGGGCGAGTCCGAGGAGACCACCGCGTCGGGGCTGGTCATTCCAGACACCGCCAAGGAGAAGCCCCAGCAGGGCGAGGTGCTCGCGGTCGGCCCCGGCCGTCGTGCCGAGAACACCGGCGAGATCATCCCCCTCGACGTGAAGGTCGGCGACACCGTCGTCTACTCGAAGTACGGCGGCACCGAGATCACCGTCGACGGCGAGGACCTGCTCATCCTCTCCGGTCGTGACGTCCTCGCCAAGCTGGACAAGTAACTCCAAGCTGGACGAGTAACCAAGGAACAGTAACCAAGGAACGGAGCCAGCTGAGCCAGTCGCTGCGCGCACAGCCGAGCGAGCCCAGGCCGGTCGGGTACGTGGCGCGCAAGCAGGCGAGCATTTTCCACGAATAGGGCCGCACCGGGCGTCGGCGCGCGCGGTGCGGCCCGCTTTTCCGAGAGGACCCCAATGCCCAAGATCTTGAAGTTCGACGAGGCCGCACGCCGCGGCCTCGAGGCCGGCGTGAACAAGCTGGCCGACACCGTCAAGGTGACGCTCGGCCCCAAGGGCCGCAACGTCGTCATCGGCAAGACGTTCGGCGCCCCCACCATCACCAACGACGGCGTCTCCATCGCCCGCGAGATCGAGCTCGAAGACCCCTTCGAGAACATGGGCGCGCAGCTCGTCAAGGAGGTCGCCACCAAGACCAACGACGTCGCGGGAGACGGGACCACCACCGCAACCGTCCTGGCCCAGGCGCTCATCTCCGAAGGCCTGCGCAACGTTGCCGCCGGCGCGAGCCCCGACTTGCTCAAGCGCGGCATCGAGCGTGGCGTGGCCGCAGCGGTCGCTGCGTTGAAGGAGCAGTCGCGCGACGTCGAAGGCAAGACCGAGATCGCCCAGGTCGCGTCCATCTCCGCGGCGGACCCGTCCATCGGCGAGGTGCTGGCCGAGGCGATCGACAAGGTGGGCAAGGACGGCACGGTGACCGTCGAGGAGTCGAACACCTTCGGCATGGAGCTCGAGCTCACCGAGGGCATGCAGTTCGACAAGGGCTTCCTGTCGCCGTACTTCGTGACCGACCCCGAGCGCCAGGAGGCGGTGCTCGAGGACCCCCTGGTCCTCTTCGTGAACTCGAAGATCACCGCCGTCCACGACCTGCTCCCCGTCTTGGAGAAGGTCATGCAGACCGGTAAGCCGCTTTTGATCGTGGCCGAGGACGTCGAAGGTGAGGCGCTCGCGACCCTGGTCGTGAACAAGATCCGCGGCACCTTCACCTCGATCGCGGTCAAGGCCCCCGGCTTCGGGGAGCGCCGCAAGGCGATGCTCCAGGACATGGCGATCCTCACCGGTGGCCAGGTCATCAGCGAGGAGGTCGGCCTGAAGCTCGAGTCGGTGACGCTCGACCTCTTGGGCCGTGCCCGGCGCGTGATCGTCACCAAGGACGACACCACGATCGTCGAAGGTGCTGGCACCGAGGCCGACGTGAAGGGCCGGATCGCGCAGATCAAGCGCGAGATCGACGAGACCGACTCGGACTGGGACCGCGAGAAGCTCCAGGAGCGCCTCGCGAAGCTGGCCGGCGGCGTCGCCGTGGTCAAGGTCGGCGCGGCCACCGAGGTGGAGCTGAAGGAGAAGAAGCACCGCATCGAGGACGCGCTCTCCGCGACGCGCGCCGCCATCGAAGAGGGCATCGTGGCCGGTGGCGGCACCGCGCTCGTGCGAAGCCGCGCGGCGGTGGACGAGGTGGCCGCGAGCCTGAGTGGCGACGAGGCGACCGGTGCCAAGATCGTCGCCCGGGCCCTCGAGGCACCGCTGCGCTGGATCGCGTCGAACGCCGGCCTCGAAGGCGCCGTCTACGTCCGCATGGTGCAGAGCGAGAGCGGCTCCGTCGGCCTGAACGCTGCGACCGGTCAGATGGAGGACCTCGTGAAGGCGGGGATCATCGACCCGGCCAAGGTCACCCGCTCGGCGCTGCAGAACGCCGCGTCGATCGCCGCGCTCCTGCTCACGACCGAGGCGCTCGTGGCCGACAAGCCCGAGAAGCAGCCCGCGGCCCCCGCGGGTGGCGGCGGCATGGGCGGCATGGGCGGCATGGGCGGGATGATGTAGTGACGCAGTGATCCCGCGGCCATCCACGGTCGTGCCCGGTGGCCCTCCGCCATGGCGACCGCGGCGCGGGATCTCGCTCGACGTGGTCGTCGAGGCGATGGGGCGGTCCGGCAGGCTCCTGCCCGCCGGGCCGCCATCTTCGCCCGTCGCGGTGCCCGTGGCGGCACCCGGCGCAGCGGCCGCCACGCCGTCCGCGGTGCTCGTCGCGCTCTTCGAAGAAGACGGCGAAGCCAGGGTGCTGCTCACCCGGCGCTCGGTCACGCTGCGCACGCATCGCGGCCAAGTGAGCTTTCCGGGCGGCCGCATCGAGGCAGACGAGGACCCGGTCGCGGCCGCGTTGCGCGAGGCGTTCGAAGAGATCGGGCTCGACCCCGCCGTGCCGCGCCCGCTCGCCCTGCTCGCTCCTGCCTCGGCGTTCGCCTCCGGGACGCCCATCACGCCGATCGTGGCGACCATCGACCGGCGTCCCCACGTCGTTGCCAATCCCGCAGAGGTGGCGAGGGTCTTCGACGTCTCGCTCGCGGAGCTTGCCGCGGCGTTCACGGAGGAGCTGTGGAGCGAGCCGGGACTCCCCACGTTCCCCATGTACTTCTTCGAGGTGGCGGGCGAGACCGTCTGGGGCGCGACCGCCCGCATGCTGGTCGACCTCCTCACCGTGGTCCTCGTGTGATCCTCGCCCCGGGCTGCGCCGTTGCATCTGGCTCGGGCGGCTCGCACGGCGCGTTCGTCGCCACGACACCGTCGTCGGCGGGCATCGGCGACGCACATGCGCCCGGTACAGTGGGGCGAGCACGACCGCTGGAGGGTCCCTGTGGCAGACATCGAGATCGGAATCTTCAAGTCGGGGCGCCGGGCCTACGGGTTCGACGACATCGCCATCGTCCCGAGCAGGCGTACCCGGGACCCCGAGGACGTCGACATCTCCTGGGAGATCGATGCGTACCGCTTCGGCCTGCCCATGCTCGGTTCCGCGATGGACGGCGTGACGAGCCCGGCGACCGCGATCGAGATGGGGCGTCTGGGTGGCCTCGGCGTGCTGAACCTCGAGGGCCTCTGGACGCGTTATGAGGACCCGATGCCGTTGTTCGACGAGATCCGCGAGCTCGACGACGACAAGGCGACGCCGCGGATGCAGCAGATGTACCAAGAGCCGGTGAAGCTCGAGCTCGTCACCGAGCGCATCAGGGAGATGAAGGCGGCGGGCATCACGACGGCTGCGTCCATCACCCCCCAGCGCACCGAGGAGCTGGCGCCAGCGTGCCTTGCGGCCGAGCTCGACATCCTCGTGATCCAAGGCACCGTCGTCTCCGCCGAGCACGTGTCAAAGACCGTCGAGCCGTTGAACCTCAAGCGCTTCATCCGAGAGTTCGAGATCCCCGTCATCGTGGGCGGCTGTGCCTCGTACCAGGCCGGGCTCCACCTCATGCGCACCGGCGCCGTCGGCGTGCTCGTGGGCGTCGGACCGGGCAACGCCTGCACCACCCGTGGCGTGCTCGGGCTCGGAGTGCCCCAGGCGACCGCCATCGCGGACGTGGCCGGGGCGCGCATGCGCCACCTCGACGAGACCGGCGTCTACGTCCATGTGATCGCCGATGGCGGGATGTCCAAGGGGGGTGACGTCGCCAAGGCGATCACGTGCGGCGCGGACGCCGTCATGCTCGGCTCGCCGCTCTCCTCCGCCGTCGAGGCGCCAGCTCGCGGCTTCCATTGGGGCATGGCGACCTTCCATCCGACGCTGCCGCGCGGGACGCGGGTGCGTACCGGGGTGCGAGGGACGCTCGAAGAGATCCTGCTCGGCCCCGCCCACGAGAACGACGGTCGGATGAACCTGTTCGGGGCGCTGCGGACCTCCATGGCGACGTGCGGGTACGAGACGGTCAAGGAGTTCCAGAAGGCAGAAGTCATGGTGGCCCCCTCCCTGCAGACCGAGGGCAAGCAGCTCCAGCGGTCCCAGGGCGTGGGCATGGGGCACTGACACCGCTCGACGCCCTCGTCGCCGACCTCAATCCCGCGCAGCGCGCCGCCGTCGAGCACCGCGGCGGGCCGTTGCTCGTCGTCGCCGGGGCGGGCTCCGGCAAGACCAGGGTCCTCACCAGACGTATCGCGCACCTTCTCGCCACCGGCGACGTCGCGCCGTGGGAGATCCTGGCCATCACCTTCACGAACAAGGCGGCCGGCGAGATGCGCTCACGCGTCGTCGACCTCGTCGGGCCGCGCGCCGAGCGCATGTGGGTGTCGACGTTCCACTCGGCGTGCCTCAGGATGCTCCGCGCGCACGCGGAGCGCGTCGGCTACCAGCCCGGGTTCAGCGTCTATGACGACGGGGATTCCCGGCGCCTGATCGAGCTCGTCGAAGCCGAGCTCGGCGTGGACACCAAGCGCCTCCCTGCGCGAAGCGTCGCCGCGGTGATCGGCCAGGCGAAGGCAGAGCTGGTCGACGCGGCCACCTTCAAAGAGGACGCCTCGTTCGGGGCGGACCCCTATCGCAAGCGGATCGCAGATGTCTACGTCGAGTACCAGCGCCGCCTGCGCGCGGCGAACGCCATGGACTTCGACGACCTGCTCTTCCAGGCGGTCGTCCTGCTGCGCAGCGTGGGGGACGTCGCGGCCGCCTACCAAGAGCGCTTCCGTCACGTGCTCGTCGACGAGTACCAGGACACGAACCACGCCCAGCACGAGCTCGTGCGCCTGCTCGCAGCCGCCCACGGCAATGTGACGGTCGTCGGCGACTCCGACCAGTCCGTCTATCGCTGGCGAGGTGCGGACATCACGAACATCTTGGAGTTCGAGGAGTCGTTCCCCCACGCCACGACCATCTTGTTGGAGCAGAACTACCGCTCCACCCAGACCATCCTCGACGCCGCCAACGCAGTGATCGCCAACAACATGGGGCGGCGCCCGAAGCGCCTGTTCACCGAAGGCGACCAGGGCGAGCGCATCTGCATCTACCGCGCCGAGGACGAGCACGACGAGGCGTCGTTCGTGGGGAGCGAGATCCTGCGCCTGCGCAGCGCCGAAGGGGTCGCCTACGGCGAGGTCGCCATCTTCTACCGGACCAACGCCCAGAGCCGCGTGGTCGAAGAGGCCCTCGTGCGCCAGGGCATCGCCTACAAGGTGATCGGCGGCACGCGTTTCTACGATCGCCGGGAGATCCGAGACCTGCTCGCGTACCTGCGCCTCATCGCCAATCCCGACGACGAGATGTCCTTGCGCCGCGTGGTGAACGTGCCCAAGCGCGGGATCGGCGCGACCTCGGTCCTCCGGCTCTCCGCCGCGGCGATCGCACGCGGGGTGAGCATGGGGCGGGTCCTGGGTGACGCGGCGGAGGCCGGGCTCAGCGGCAAGGCGCTGAAGGGCGCGCAAGAGCTCGCCGCGCTGCTCGTCGAGCTGCGTGCCGCCGCGGCCTCGATGCCGCCCGGTGAGCTGGTCGAGCTGGTCGCCAAGCGCTCGGGCTATCTCGACGAGCTCGCTGCAGCGCGCACCCACGAGGCCGAGGGCCGGATCGAGAACATCGCCGAGCTCTCGACCGTGGCGCACGAGTACGAGACGCTCACCGAGCTGTTGGAGACCGTCGCGCTCGTGGCGGACTCCGACGAGCTCGAGCCCGACGGGGCGCGCGTGTCGCTCATGACCCTGCACACGGCCAAGGGGCTCGAGTTCCCCGCGGTGTTCCTGATCGGGATGGAAGACGGGATCTTCCCGCACTCCCGCACGCTCGGCGAGCCCGCCGAGCTCGAGGAGGAGCGGCGGCTGTGCTACGTGGGCATCACGCGGGCCCGGCGCTTCTTGTACCTCTCGCACGCCTGGACGCGCACCTTGTGGGGGCGCACCGCGCCGGGCATGCCGAGCCGCTTCCTCGCCGAGGTACCCGAGGCCCTCGTGCGCGAGGTGGGGGGCGGGCTGGTCTTCGGCGCCGGGGGAGGACCCGGCGCCGTCGGTCGCGCGACAGGTGGCCGCGCGACCGCCGGCCGTCCGAACGGTGGCGGCGTGACCGCTGGGGCCGCGACCGGTGGCCGTCCGACGGGGAGGGGCGCCGAACGGACCACCACCGGCGCCGAGCACCTCGGGCTCGCACCGGGCGACGAGGTCGTCCACGAACGCTGGGGGCCGGGAGTCGTCCTGAGCGCCCGCGGCGAGGGGGACATGGCGCAGGCGACCGTCCGGTTCGGCTCGGTGGGCGACAAGCGGCTGCTCCTGTGCGTCTCGCCACTTCGCCGGGTGCGATGACCCCCGCATATCATCGCACCCAATGATCCGTCCGTACCGCGTGGTCGTGGCCAAACCCGGGCTCGACGGCCACGACCGGGGCGCCAAGGTGATCGCACGGGCGCTTCGTGACGCGGGGTTCGAGGTGGTCTACACCGGGCTGCACCAGACGCCCGCACAGGTCGCCCACACCGTCGTCGAGGAGGACGCCGATGCCCTCGGCCTGTCACTTCTCTCGGGCGCCCACCTCACCTTGGTGCCCAAGGTGCTCGACGAGCTCCGGCATGCGGGGCGAGACGACGTGCTCGTGCTGGTCGGGGGGATCATCCCCGAGGCGGACATCCCGGCCCTGAAGGAGCAGGGCATCGCCGAGGTGTTCACCCCCGGCGCGCCGCTCCCGACGGTCGGCAAATGGCTGGAAGAGGCACTGGACCGCCGCGAGGCGCACGACGCCGTCTGAGCGCGGCAGAAGGGAATTCGATGGACCTCTACGAATACCAGGGCAAGCAGTACTTCGCCCGTTTCGGCATCCCGGTGTCACCGGGCGGCGTCGCCGACACGGTCGACGAGGCCGTCGAGCGCGCCGAGCAGGCCGGCTACCCAGTGGTCGTGAAGGCCCAGGTGAAGGTGGGTGGGCGCGGGAAGGCGGGCGGCATCAAGCTCGCCAACGACGCCGACGAGGTCCGCCGCCACGCCGGCGCCATCTTGGGCATGGACATCCGGGGTCACATCGTTCACCGGCTGTGGGTGGAGCACGCCTCGGACATCGCCAAGGAGTACTACGCCAGCTTCACGCTCGACCGCACGGCCAAGAAGCACCTCGGCATGCTGTCGGCCGAAGGCGGCGTCGAGATCGAAGAGGTCGCGGCGAACAACCCCGAGGCGATCGCCCGTCTGCACATCGACCCGCTGCGCGGGCTCGACGAGGACACGGCGCGGCGCTGGGTGGCCGACGCGCGCCTCGACGAGGAGGCACAGGCGCCCGCGGCCGCGCTCCTCGTCTCCCTCTACCGCTGCTTCGTCGAAGGGGACTGCGACCTGGCGGAGATCAACCCGCTGGTCCTCACCCCCGACGGTCGGGTCCACACCCTGGATGCCAAGGTCACCCTCGACGACAACGCGAAGTTCCGTCACCCCGAGTGGGAGGAGTACGCCGCGACCGAGACCGACGATCCGCGCGAGAAGATGGCCAAGGAGCGGGGCCTGAACTACATCGGGCTCTCGGGGGACGTCGGCATCATCGCCAACGGCGCCGGGCTCGCCATGAGCACGCTCGACGTCGTGACCCAGGTCGGCGGCAAGGCGGCCAACTTCCTCGACATCGGTGGCGGCGCGAACGCCGACGTGATGTCCGCCGCGCTCGAGGTCATCAATGCGGACCCCTCGGTGCGGGCGATCTTCGTGAACATCTTCGGCGGCATCACCCGGGTCGACGAGGTCGCCAAGGGCGTCATCGAGGCGCTCGGGCGGGTGGAGCTGCGCTCGCCGATCGTGCTGCGGCTCGACGGGACGAACGCAGAGGAGGGGCGCGCGTTGCTCGCCCCCCGGCTGTCGGACCGCCTCCTGGCGGCACCGACCATGTTGGAGGCCGCGCGCCAGGTGGTCGCGCTCGCGGCCGCCGGTGCCGACGCGAGCGAGGAGCGATCGTGAGCATCTTCGTAGACGAGACGACGACCGTGGTGGTCCAGGGCATCAGCCCGACCAGCCAGGGCCTCTACCACGGCCTGCGCAACCGCGCGTACGGCACCAAGGTGGTGGCGGGGACGAATCCCAAGCGCGGCGGGGAGGAGATCGAGGGCATCCCGGTCTTCGGATCGGTGAAGGAGGCGGTCGAGGCGACCGGGGCGACCGCGTCGTTCATCTCCGTCCCGCCCCCTCACGCCGCCGCTGCCATCATCGAGGCGGCGGAGGCGGGCATCTCCTTCGTCGTCTGCATCACCGAGGGCATCCCCGCCCAGGACGAAGCGCGGGCGTACAACCGCCTGGTCGAGACATTCCCCGGCACCCGGCTCCTCGGGCCGAACTGCCCCGGGATCATCTCCCCTGGCAAGTGCAACATCGGGATCACCGCTGGGGACATCGCCCTGCCTGGTGGGCCGGTGGGCATCGTCAGCCGATCGGGGACGCTCACCTACCAGGCGCTCCACGAGCTCTCCCAGCAAGGGGTGGGCCAGACGACCTGCGTGGGCATCGGCGGCGACCCGGTACCAGGGACCAACTTCATCGACTGCCTCGCCGCCTTCCAAGCGGACCCCGACACCAAGGCCGTGATGATGATCGGCGAGATCGGGGGCTCGGAGGAAGAGCGCGCGGCGCAGTACATCGCCGAGCACCTGACCAAGCCGGTGGTCTCGTACATCGCCGGGGTCACCGCGCCGCCGGGGCGCAAGATGGGCCACGCCGGCGCCATCATCTCGGGCTCCCAGGGCACCGCCCAGGCGAAGATGGAGGCGCTCTCGGCTGCCGGTGCGGTCGTCGCGCAGAACCCGACCGAGGCAGGCGTGCGCATGGTCGAGATCGTCAAGGAGCTGGGCTGACGCCGACAGGGCGGCGTGTCGCCGTCCTCGTGTCGGGGAGCGGCACGATCCTCGAGGCGGCGCTCGGCGCGGGGGTCCCGGTGACCGTCGTCGTGGCAGATCGGCCATGTCGCGGCCTCGGCGTCGCGCGACATGCCGGCGTCGAGGCGGTGCTCGTCGACCGCCGGCGATGGGGTGGCTATGGCCCCGGCTTCGACCGGGTCGGCTACACCGTGGCGGTCACCGAGGCGCTGGCCTCGCGCCGTGTCGATCTCGTCGCGATGGCGGGGTTCGGCACGGTGCTCGCCCAGCCCGTCCACGACACCTTCGGGGGGCGGATCCTGAACACCCACCCCTCGCTCCTCCCGGCGTTCCCCGGGTGGCACGCGGTCGCCGACGCGCTGGCAGCGGGGGTCGCGGTCACCGGGTGCACCGTGCACCTGGCGACCCTCGAGCTCGATGCGGGGCCGGTCATCGCCCAGGCGCAGGTCGCCGTCGACCCTGCCGACACGGCCGACACGCTCCATGAGCGCATCAAGTCGCTGGAGCGCCGGCTCTACCCCGAGACCATCCTGCGCGTGCTCGACGAGGTGGGCGAGACTGGCGCGGTGCAGATCGCCCACCCAGACCAGGCCCACCCGGACCAGGCCCGTCCGGACCAGACCCACCCGGACCAGGTGGCCACCGAGGGGACCGAGAGGGCCCGATGAGAGCACTCGTGTCCGTCTACGACAAGACCGGCGTCGTCGACTTCGCCCGCGGCCTCGTGGCCCTCGGCTGGGAGATCGTGGCGAGCGGCAACACGGCGCGCGCACTCGGCGACGCGGACGTACCGGTCGTCGAGGTCGCCGAGGTGACCGGCTCGCCCGAGATGCTCGGGGGCAGGGTGAAGACGCTCCACCCGCGCATCCACAGCGGGATCCTGGCCGACCGCTCGGTGCCCGCGCACATGGCGGACCTCGAGGCCCAGGGCATCACCCCGATCGACCTCGTCGTCTCGAACCTCTATCCCTTCGGGAGCGACCCCTCGGTGGAGCTGATCGACATCGGGGGTCCCGCCATGGTGCGTGGGGCGGCGAAGAACTTCGCCCACGTGGGCGTCGTGACCTCACCAGCGGACTACGAGGCGGTGCTCGACGAGCTGCGCTCGGCCGGCGCCCTCTCAGCGGCGACTCGCCGCCGGCTCGCCCGGTCGGCCTTCGCCCACACCGCCGCGTACGACGCGGCGATCGTCGAGTGGCTCGACGCAGACGACCCGCTGCCGCCCACGGTCCACCTCACCTTGGCACGCGCGGAGCTGCTGCGCTACGGGGAGAACCCGCACCAGCACGGTGCCCGGTATCGCGCCGCGCAGAGCTGGTGGGACCACTGCACCCAGCTCGGTGGCGCTGCGCTGTCGTACTTGAACATCTTCGACGCCGACGCCGCGTGGCGGCTCGTCCACGAGCTCTGCGGCGATGCGGGCGGCCGGCCCGCAGTCGTCGTGGTCAAGCACGCCAACGCCTGCGGCGCGGCGGTGGCCGACGGCCTGGCCGACGCGTTCACCCGGGCGCTCGAGTGCGACCCGGTCTCCGCGTTCGGAGGCATCGTGGCGATCGGCGGGGAGGTGACCGACGACGTGGCGGAGGCGATCGCGGCCGGTCCGCAGGCCGACGTGATCGTGGCCACGTCGTACACGCCGGGGGCGGTCGAGCGCCTGCGGGCTCGACGCGAAGCCACGAGGCTGCTCGCCGCGCCCTCCCCCGAGCCCCTCTGCCGCCAGGTCCGCACCCTCGGGGCCAGCGCGCTCGTCCAGGACCCCGACGTCTTCGGGTCGCAGCCTTCCCAGTGGCAGGTGGTCACGGCCGTCGGCCCGACCGAGGCGCAGTGGGCGGACCTCGTGCTCGCGTGGCGGGTCTGCGGGCGCACGACGTCGAACGCCATCGCCGTGGTGACCGACGGTCAGGCGGTAGGGGTGGGTGCGGGCCAGCAGTCGAGGGTCGTCGCGGCGCAGCTCGCCGTCGAGAAGGCCGGCGCTCGTGCCCGTGGCGGCGCGGCGGCGAGCGACGCGTTCTTCCCCTTCCCCGACGGGCTCGAGGTGCTCGTGAACGCCGGGGTCGTCGCGGTCGTCCAGCCCGGCGGCGCCGTGCGCGACGCCGAGATCGTCGAGGCGGCCGATGCGGCGGGGATCGCGATGGTGCTCACGGGCGAGCGGCACTTCCGACACTGAGCGCCGCGCGCCGGACCCGGCGCCGCGAGCCCGAGTCGTAGGCTCCCGGGCATGGCCGAGCACCCCGCGACAGGGATCGAGCGCGCTCGGGGCACCCAGCGTGCCCGGCACGCCGCGAAGCTCGCGCTCTCCTTCATGCCGGACTCCGTGCAGCGCACGGTTCGCATGTGGCGCCGTGACGCGCGCCTGGAGACGGTCACCCTCGGTGAGCTCGACGCGACGCTCGAGGAGGCCGCCGACCGGTTCGCGCGCTCGGAGGACGAGGGCCGCGACTTCCTCAATGGTCTGCGCATGCGGCCCCCGCAGTGGCCGTCGGACCCCTTCTCCGAGGCGTACCGCGCGTGGGTATGGGATCTCTACGGACGCGTCTCGGGGCGCGGTGACTACTCGCTTCGCCACGAGGCATCCCCCTTCGACTTCGACGCCGCGCTCGAACGGCCGTTCCCCTTCGCGACGGGCTCGGCGACGGTCGTGGGTGACGACCTCGTCGGGCGCGGCAGCGTCATCAAGGCGCTCGGGCTCGCCGCGCCGGCGCGCATCGTCGAGCTCGGGCCGGGTTGGGGGAACCTCACCGCGGACCTGTCCGCCATGGGGCACGACGTCACCGCGGTCGACGTCGACGAGGGGTTCTGCCGCCTGATCGAGCATCGGGCCCCGGGCGTGCGCGTGGTGCGCTCGGACATGCTGTCGTTCGCCGCCGCGCCGACCGCCGCGCCGTACGACGCGGCCGTCTTCTTCGAGTCCTTCCACCACTGCGCCGACCACGTCCGGCTCCTCGAGCTCTTGCACCAAGTGGTGGGCGACCACGGGCGGCTGGTGTTCGGTGCCGAGCCCGTCGACCTCCTCGCCTACCCGTGGGGCCCCCGGCTCGACGGGCTCTCGCTGTGGTCGATGCGCCGCTACGGCTGGCTCGAGCTGGGTTTCGACGAGCGGTACTTCGCCGAGGCGCTGCGGCGGACCGGGTGGCGGGCGCGCAAGGTCCCGGGCCCTACGCCCGCGTCGACCACCTACATCGCCACGGCTGTGGCGAACGTGCCGGAGGTAACGTGATCGCATGGCTTCACGTTCCCCCCTCCACGTCACGGTGACCGGCGCCGCCGGTCAGATCGGTTACGCCCTCCTCTTTCGGATCGCGTCGGGCCAGCTGCTGGGCGAGGACCAGCCGGTGATCCTGCGCCTGCTCGAGATCGAGCCCGCCATGAAAGCCCTCGAGGGCGTCGTGATGGAGCTGGACGACTGCGCGTTCCCGCTCCTCTCCGACGTGGTGACGACGTCGGACCTCAAGACTGCCTTCGACGGGACCAGCTGGGCGCTCCTCGTCGGCTCGATCCCGCGCAAGGCGGGCATGGAGCGCGGTGACCTGCTGAGCGTGAACGGCGGCATCTTCAAGCCGCAGGGCCGGGCGATCGCCGAGCACGCCGCGTCGGACGTGCGCGTGCTCGTGGTGGGGAACCCGTGCAATACGAACTGTCTCATCGCCCGCTCGAATGCGCCGGAGGTTCCCGCGGACCGCTGGTTCGCCATGACGCGCCTCGACGCCAACCGGGCCAAGAGCCAGCTCGCCCGGCGCGCAGGCGTCCCGGTTTCTTCGGTCACCCGTGTCGGGATCTGGGGCAACCACTCTGCGACCCAGTTCCCCGACTTCGAGAACGCACAGATCGACGGCCGTCCGGCCACCGAGGTGATCTCGGATCGGGCGTGGCTCGAGGGCGAGTTCCTCACCACCGTCCAAAAGCGCGGCGCGGCGATCATCGAGGCGCGGGGCGCGTCATCCGCCGCGTCGGCGGCCAATGCGGCGATCGACACGGTCGTCTCGTTGCGCACCCCGACCGTGGGCGGTGACTGTGCCGCCGCGGCAGTCGTGAGCCGTGGCGAGTACGGCACGCCGGAGGGGCTCCAATTCGGCTTCCCCGTCCGTGCCGACGGCAAGGGCGGGTGGTCGGTGATCGAGGGGCTCGACCACGACGACTTCGCGAAGGACCGGATCCGCGTGACGACCGAAGAGCTGGTCGCCGAGCGTGACGAGGTCGCCGCGATGGGGCTGCTCGGCTCCTGACGGCCGCCCAGGGTCTCCGCGCCGCCCAGGGTCTCGCGCCGCCCAGGGTCGCCCGCCAGGGCCGCTGCGGCCCGCACCGGCAAGAGGAGGGCGCGTCAGGTCGCCGGAGGGCGCGTCAGGTCGCCGGCTGCGAGACGCGCGCGATGTGGTGCTGGATGTCGATGCCCGCGCTCGACAGGAAGCTCATTTTCTTGGCGAGGGAGTCCTGCCAGACGACTATCTCTTCGTCGAAGTGGGAACGGTCCCCGTCCTCGCACGCATGCTCGACCTCGTCGAATGCGGCAGCCTCAGCGTCGAGGAGTTCACGGTAACGGAGGAGGAAGTGGTCGTCGATCGGCTGGTGCACAGCTCGCCTCCCATCTCGTTGGCCCGACTGTCGCGGGCCTGTCAGCCAAGAGACTAGCTAGAAGGTGGTGCGCTTCGACAACGACCCGAGGCGCGTCGCAGCGTCTGCGAGGATCTTCTGGCCCGCCACCAGGACGGACAGGTCGCCGCGGACCTTGACCCTTCCTGCCCGGAGGAGTGCTGCCGGGTCCGTGTCGCCCCGGGCGAGCGCCGTTGCGTCGTCGTAGGCCACGACGACGGTGACCTGGGATGCACGGCCGCCCGCCGACAGGCTGCGCGCCGAGAGGTCGCCCGTGCCGGCCGTGTCACCACGCTCGACGCGCAGCACGATGCCTGCGCCCGGCGCGCCTGCGCCCCTCGCACCGGTGGCCGCCTCGTCGCTCTCGATCCCGACGTCCAAAGTGACACGCAACGTGCCCTCGGGTCCGCCGTCGACGATCTGGTGCATGCGGAAGGAGACCCCCGGTTCGGGGACGAGCTCGGCGACTGCCTCGTTGAAGGCTGCGACCCATTCGGGGGAGTACAGGCGCACGATCAGCGAACGATCAGCGAACGACTGACAAATGGCCAGCGAACGATCAACCGCGCGCGGCAGCCGCTTCTCCGGGCGAGCGCTTGCGCCTTCGGAGGATCTTTCGGCCGAGCCACGCGACCGGATCGTAGGAAGAGTCGACGACCCGCTCCTTCAACGGGATGATCGCATTGTCGGTGATCTTGATGTGCTCGGGGCATACCTCGGTGCAGCACTTGGTGATGTTGCACAGTCCGAGGCCCTCTCGCTGGCGAAGCAGCTCGCGGCGGTCGTTCGTGTCGAGAGGGTGCATTTCGAGCTCGGCGTAGCGCGCGAAGAACCGGGGCCCCGCGTAGTGCTGCTTGTTCTCCTCGTGGTCGCGGATCACGTGGCAGACGTTCTGGCACAAGAAGCACTCGATGCACTTGCGGAACTCCTGTCCCCGCGCCACGTCGACCTGCTGCATGCGGTAGCCCTCGGGCCCTGGCGGCGCCGGGGCGAATGCCGGCACACGGCTCGCGACCTCGTAGTTGAAGCTGACGTCGGTCACGAGGTCCCGCACGATGGGGAACGTCCGCATCGGCGTGACCGTGATCGGGCCCTCGGGCAGCTCGTCGACGCGCGTCATGCACATGAGCCTGGGCTTGCCGTTGATCTCCGAGGAGCACGACCCGCACTTGCCGGCCTTGCAGTTCCAGCGGCACGCCAGGTCTGGTGCGACGGTGGCCTGGATCCGATGGACGACGTCGAGGACCACCTCGCCCGACTGCGCGGGGAGCGTGTAGTCGACGAGCTCGCCGCCGGTCTGGTCCCCGCGCCACACACGCAGCGTCACCGAACCCTCGTCGTCCGCTTCGGGAGCGGGCTCGAGGGTGTGCTCTGCGTCGCCATCTTCGGCCGAGCCCGACAGCCCAGCCGGCTCAGACGGCCCAGACGGCTCAGACAGCCCAGCCGGCTCAGACGGCTCAGGCGGCCCAGACGGCTCAGCCGAGCCAGACGGCTCAGACGGCTCAGCCGAGCCAGACGGCTGCGGGGGTGTGGCGGCCGGCATCGCGTCGGTCATCAGTGTCCTTCCTCGAGGAGCTCGCGCAGCTCCTGCGGCATCTCCGCCAAGGGCTCGGGGCCGATGCGGATGGGTGCCAGGAAACCGCGGTCGTCGGTCTGACGCTGGACGAAATTCACCTTGCCCAGCTCGGGATCTGCCGTCGGGTAGTCGTCACGGGTGTGGCCACCGCGGCTCTCCTTGCGCGCGAGCGCGCCCTGCGCGATCGCGGTGGAGACCGTCAGCATGGACGGGAGATCGGTCGCGAGGTTCCACCCCGGGTTGTAGGCGCGCCCGCCGCGCACCGACACCTTCGCGGCTCGCTCGCGCAGGTCGCCGAGTCGCTCGAGCGCCTCTTCGAGCTCGGAGCCCGTGCGGATGATCCCGACCAGCGACTGCATCGTCGTCTGGAGGTCCCGGTGGATGTCGTAGGGGTTCTCGCCGCCGTCGCGCTCGAACGGGGCCATGGCGCCAGCGACCACGTGGTCGATCTGGGCGGGATCGATCGCCGACTCGCCGCTCCTGTCGCCACGAGCGGTCCCCTCGGCGAAGTCGGCGGCGCCCATGCCCGCGCGGCGGCCGAAGACGAGGAGGTCGGAGAGAGAGTTCCCGCCCAGCCGGTTGGCGCCGTGCATCCCGCCGGCGACCTCGCCCGCGGCGAACAGCCCGGGCACGGTTGCCGCTTGGCTCTCGGGGTCGACCCGCACGCCCCCCATCATGTAATGGCACGTGGGGCCGACTTCCATCGGCTCGGCAGTGATGTCCACACCGGCCAGCTCCATGAACTGGTGGTACATCGAGGGAAGGCGCTGGCGAATGTACTCGGGCGACCGCCGGCTCGCGATGTCCAAGAAGACCCCGCCGTGCGGGCTCCCGCGCCCGGCCTTCACCTCGGCGTTGATCGCGCGGGCGACCTCGTCACGGGGCAGGAGGTCAGGCGTCCGACGGTTGTTGGCGTGGTCCTCGTACCACGCGTCCGCCTCTTGCTCGGTCTCCGCGGTCTCCGCGCGGAACATCTCGGGGATGTAGTCGAACATGAAGCGCCGGCCCTCGCTGTTCTTGAGGGCTCCACCGTCGCCGCGCACCCCTTCGGTCACGAGCAGGCCGCGCACCGACAGTGGCCACACCATGCCGGTGGGGTGGAACTGCACGCACTCCATCTCGATCACGTCCGCGCCGGCCCACAGTGCCATCGCGTGCCCGTCGCCCGTCGACTCCCACGAGTTGGACGTGTAGGTGAAGCACCGGCCGATCGAGCCGGTCGCGAGCACCACCGACTTCGCCTCGAAGACCACGATCTCACCCGAGGCACGCCAGTAGCCGACCGCGCCGCCGACCGCGCCGTCCGCCGTCGTGAGCAGGCTCAGCACCTTGCACTCCATGAAGACGTCGATGTCCATGCTGACGGCCTTCTGCTGGAGCGTGCGGATGAGCTCCAGGCCGGTGCGGTCGCCGACGTGGGCAAGGCGCGCGTAGCGATGGCCGCCGAAGTCCCGCTGGGTGATGCGCCCGTCGGTGGTGCGGTCGAACAGTGCGCCCCACGCCTCGAGCTCGTACACCCGGTCGGGCGCCTCCTGGGCGTGGAGCTGGGCCATGCGCCAGGAGTTCAGGTACTTGCCTCCGCGCATGGTGTCACGGAAGTGCACCTGCCAGTTGTCCTCGGGATAGACGTTGCCCATCGCCGCGGCGACGCCGCCCTCGGCCATGACCGTGTGCGCCTTGCCGAGCAGGGACTTGCAGACGAGAGCCGTGGAGAGCCCGCGGGACTTCGCCTCGATGGCTGCCCGCAGCCCGGCGCCTCCTGCGCCGATGATCACAACGTCGTAGTGATGCGTTTCGTAGTCGGCCATATCGCTCCTCAGAAGAGCTTCGGGTCGGTGATCGCGCCGCTCGCCACCAGGCGGACGTAGAGGTCGGTGAACCCCACGAAGATCAGGCTCATCCATGCGAACTGCATGTGGCGGGCGTTCAGCGGGGTCAGGATCCTCCAGAGCCGATGCCGGACCGGCTTGTCCGAGAACTTCCGGACGTGGCCGCCGCAGAGGTGGCGTGCCGCGTGGCACGAGATGCTGTAGAGCCATAGCAAGATGGCGTTCACGCAGAGCACGAGCGTTCCTACGCTGACGCCGATCCCTCCCTGGCCGGGCTCTCGGAACGCGACCACGGCGTCGATGGTCAAGATGACGTTGAAGACGAGGCCGAGGAAGAAGAAGTACCGGTGGATGTTCTGGAGGATGAGGGGGAACCGGGACTCGCCGGTGTAGGCGCGGTGCCCGTCGGCGACGGCGCAGTTGGGCGGGGACTGCCAGAAACCCCGGTAGTAGGCCCGCCGGTAGTAGTAGCAGGTGAGCCGGAAGCCGAGCGGGCCGCCCATGACGATCAGGGCCGGGGTGATGTGCCACCAGTGAGCGATCACCGAGGAGTGGTTCGCGCCCGGGACACAGCTCGCGGCCAGGCACGGCGAGTAGAACGGCGAGATCAGGTCACGGTGCAGCGCCGCGCCGACGTAGTAGTCCTTGTTCACGAAGACCGCCCACGTCGAGTACACGATGAAGATCGTGAGGACGGTGACGGTGATCGTCGGCTGGAGCCACCATCGGTCCTTGCGAAGGGTCGGTACGTCGGGCCCGCCTCGGGCGCTGCCGATGACCACTGGGGTGATCGTCGGGTCCTGTGCCGTCGTCACACGTCCTCCTCCTGCGTCGCGTTGTGCGTCCGGGGCCTGCGTCCGGCGCGCGTCCGCCCACGGCACTGTATTGCCACATGTCGTAGGCGACCAGCTGAGAGCCCTTCCATCGTCGCGCAGAACCGCGCGGGTGCCGGTACCCCCCTCAGATGATGCATCCGAGCGGGCCCGCTCGCTCGCCTCCCGGGCCCGCTCGGGTGCCGAATGGAGCCGTGCGGACCGGGCATAGGCTCGGGGTGCGATGACCGAGCATTCCGTCGCGTCCTCCGTCGCCCCGGCTGCGACCTCCCCCGCCTCCCCGAGCTCCCCGGCCGCGCCCCCGAGCCTCGCCCGCACCCTCGGGGAGCTGCGTGCGTCGAGTTGGCGCTCGGTCCGGGTCGCCGATGAGCTGCGCCGGAATGCCGCACGCCGCATCGCCTCGGGGCAACCGCTCGTCCCCGGCGTGCTCGGCTTCGACGAGACCGTGGTGCCCCAGCTCGAGAACGCCCTGCTCGCGGGCCACGACATCATCCTGCTTGGCGAGCGCGGTCAGGCGAAGACCCGCCTCATCCGCTCGCTCGCCACACTGCTCGACGAGTGGCTGCCGATCGTGGCCGGCTCCGAGATCAACGACGACCCCTTCTCGCCGGTCTCGCGCTTCGCCCGTCTCCGGATCGCCGAGGAGGGCGACGCCACCCCGATCGCCTGGGTGCACCGCAGCGACCGCTACGGCGAGAAGCTGGCCACGCCCGACACCTCGATCGCCGACCTCATCGGCGAGGTCGACCCCATCAAGGTGGCCGAGGGCCGCTACCTCTCCGACGAGCTGACCCTGCACTACGGGCTCGTGCCCAGGGCCAACCGCGGGATCTTCGCCATCAACGAGCTGCCCGACCTCGCCGAGCGCATCCAAGTCGGCTTGCTGAACGTCCTCGAAGAGCGCGACGTCCAGATCCGGGGCCACAGGATCCGGCTCCCGCTCGACGTCGTCCTCGTGGCGACGGCGAATCCCGAGGACTACACGAACCGTGGCCGGATCATCACGCCCTTGAAGGACCGTTTCGGGGCCCAGATCCGTACCCACTACCCTCGTGACGTCGCGACCGAGGTGGCGGTCGTGCGCGCCGAAGCCGCCCTTCCCGACGACGGCCCCTCCGTCACCGTTCCGGGTTACATGGACGAGATCGTGGGCGAGATCAGCCAGCAGGCACGCCGCAGCCCGCACCTGAACCAGCGCAGCGGCGTCTCGGTGCGACTGAGCATCGCCAACTACGAGACGCTGGTGGCGAATGCCCGCCGCCGCGCCCTGCGGGTGGGCGAGCCCGAAGCGGTGCCACGGGTGAGCGATCTCGCGTCGCTCCTCAGCTCCACCCAGGGCAAGGTGGAGGTCGAGGCGCTCGAAGAAGGCAAGGAGGCCGAGGTGGTCGCCGCGCTCGTCGGCGCGGCGGTCCTCGCCGTCTTCCGTCGCCGTGTCGTCCTCGACGACGTCTCGGGCATCGTCTCGGAGTTCGAGGGGGGCAAGGTGGTGCACACCGGCGACGACCTGGCCTCTTCGGACTACCTCGCGGCACTGCGCGAGGTCCCGGCGCTCGAGGCTCCCGCACGCGCGCTCGCCGGTGCCGAGGCACACGAATCGCCCGCCGCGCTCGCCGCCGCTGTGGAGCTGGTCTTGGAGGGGCTGCATCTCACCAAGCGGCTGAACAAGGACGCCACGGGTCCGCGCGCGCTGTACCGCAGCCGCCGTTGAGCACCGTGGGCACGGTGTGAGCCCGCGGTGACGGCGCGCTACGACTACTCGGCCTGGGACGGGACTCAGGATTCGAGCGATCTCGATCCCGACGAGGCCCTCGCCCAGCTGACCGACGAGCTGCTCGCCGGCGGCGACCTCGACGCGGCCATGCGCCGGTTGATGCGCATCGGGATGCGGACGCCGTCAGGGGAGCGGGTGATGGGGCTGCGCGAGATGCTCGAGCGCATGCGCCACCGGCGCGCAGAGCTCTTGTCGCGCGGCGACCCCGACGGCCGGCTGGCGCGCGTGGCCGAGGAGCTCGGCGAGATCGTGCGCGAGGAGCACCAGGGCATCGACGCCCTCGAGGACGCGGCGCGCCGTTCGGGCGATGCCCGCCGGGCGCAGCTCACCGCAGGGTCCGCAGCGGAGCGGCGGATCTCGCTCGATCTCTTGCCAGATGACGTCGCCGGCCGCCTGCGTGCCCTCCAGGGTCACGACTTCGTCTCTTCCGAGGCGCGTGCCCACCTCGACGATCTCGTCGAGCGGCTGCGAAGGGAGGTGACCGACGCCTACTTCTCCGACATGGCCGGTGCGATGTCGAGCGCCGACCCCGCGCAGCTCGAGCGGGTGCGCAGGGCGTTCGACCAGCTGAACCGCATGCTCGAGCAGCGCGAGCGCGGCGCTCCCCTGGACCCGACCTTCGAGCAGTTCATGGAGGAATTCGGCGATCTCTTCGGAGGGGCGGCGTCCCTCGACGAGCTGCTGTCCCAGCTGGCGGACCGGCTGGCGGCAGCCGAGACGATGTGGCGGTCGATGTCGACAGGGCAGCGCGCCGAGCTCCGTTCGATCGCCGAGTCTCTGCTCGAAGATCTCGACCTTCGCTGGCAAGTCGAGCGCCTCGCGCAGAACCTTCGCCGAGTGGTGCCCGAGGCCGACTGGCACGGCCGGCACCGGTTCGCAGGCGGCGTGCCGCTCGGGTTGGGTGAGGTGACGGACCTCGCCCAGCAGGCGAGCGCGATCGAGCGCGCCGAGGACGTGCTGCGCGCGGCCAGCTCACCGAGCGCGCTCGGCGAGATCGACCTCGACGAGGTGCGCGCGCTCGTCGGTGACGACGTCGCCCGCTCGCTCGAGCGCCTTGCACGCCTGGCTCGGGATCTCGAGGAGGCCGGTCTCATCGAGCACCACGGCGCCCGGACCGAGCTCACGCCTGCGGGCGTCCGCCGTCTCGGTCAGCGCGCGCTCGGCGACGTGTTCTCTCAGCTGCGTCGCGACCACCTGGGCGATCACCAGGCGACGACGGTGGGCAGCGGTCACGACCGGGAGGAGACGACCAGGCCGTACGAGTATGGCGATCCGTTCACCTTGGATCTCGGCCGCACCGTGCACCACGCGTTGCGGCGCGCGGGTGCCGGAGTACCCGTGCGCCTCGATGCCTCCGATTTCGAGATCGTCGAGACCGAGGCGCTCAGTCGCGCGGCGACGGTGCTCGCGGTCGACCTATCGATGTCGATGCCCATGCGAGACAACTTCGTGCCCGCGAAGAAGATGGCGCTGGCGCTGCACGCGCTGATCTCGACGCGCTTCCCGCGCGACTACCTCGGCATCGTGGGCTTCTCGGAGGTCGCCCGCGAGATCAAGCCCGAGGAGCTCCCCACCGCGATGTGGGACTACGTCTACGGCACGAACCTGCAGCACGCGTTGCTCGTTGCCCGCACGATGCTCGCGCACCAGCACGGCACGAAGCAGATCATCGTCGTGACCGACGGCGAGCCGACCGCGCACGTCGAGCCCGACGGCGAGGTGTTCTTCAACTACCCGCCCGACTCCGAGACCCTCCGGCGCACGATGGCCGAGGTCGTGCGCTGTACGCGCATGGGCATCACCATCAACGTCTTCGCCCTCGACGTCGAGCGGACCATGTTCCCCTTCGTCGAGCAGATCGCTCGCGTGAACGGCGGCCGCACGTTCTCGACCAGCCCCGACGCGCTCGGAGGGTACGTGCTGGTTGACTTCCTGCGTCATCGGCGTACGCTCCGTCACGCCGGCTGAGCGTCGCCGGTCAGTCACGGGAGGGGGCGCCATGGAGCGGTGCCGGTGCGACGGCACGCGGCCGTGGGTCGGCACTGCCGAGTCGACCGCCGCGCCCTTGCATTCGTCCGATCAGTATGACATCGTTGTAATTACAACGGTGCCACAAAGGTGGCGAGGGGAGGCGAGCCTGTGGACCTCGTGACGTTGCTCTACGGTCGCCAGGAGCGCAGCTGGCAAGCACAAGCCAACTGCATGGGAGTGGACCCGGACCTGTTCTTTCCAGAGCGAGGCGCGTCCACGAGGGAGGCGAAGGAAGTCTGTCGAGGGTGCGTCGTGCGAGAGGACTGCCTCGAGTACGCGCTGGCCAACGGCGAGAAGTTCGGCATCTGGGGCGGCATGAGCGAGCGCGAGCGGCGACGTGTGCGGCGCGCCCGCGCCATGCAGCGTCGTGCCGAGACCGCCGTCGGCTGAGCCGAGCGGGTACGGGCCCGCAAGCTCAGGCGCCCGCGGGAGGCGCGGTCTGCCCGGTCGCCGCGGCGAGGCGCGACTCGACCGTCCGGTCTGCCGAGAGCCCGAGCTCGCCCCATCGCCGCTCGGGGATCGCGCCGAGGACGGCTGCCGGCAGCAGGCCCACGAGCTCGGCGCCTGCCACCCGTGCGCCGACCGACTCGAGCACCGCGGCGGCCGCGTCGTAGAGCTGTGCGGGCCCGACGTCGAAGGGGTCGATCAGGTTGCACGACAGCTGGATCCCCTGGGCCAGGTCGAGCCCGAGCGTGCGGACACCCGGGCCGCGCAGCGATGCAGCCAGGCGGCGCACGAACGTCACGTCCGCGCCTTGCACCCACAGGTTGTAGGCGATCAGCACCGGGCGTGCGCCGACCGCGCTCGCCCCTGCGGTCGGGTGCGGCCTGGGCGGCCCGGTGTCGGGTGCGAGCGAGGTGAACGCCTGGCGGCGGATCTCGGGAAGGGTGCGTGAGGAGCCGTCCGCGAGCGGGCCGTAGAGGAAGCAGGGCAGCTCGAGCTCGTCGGACGCCCACGCTGCGAACCGGTCGCGCGCGCCGACGGCGCGCGCGAGGTCGCCGGCACCGAGGGGTTCGGGCGCGCCGGGAGCGCCGGGAGGAGGGAACGGCACGAACGGAACGACGTCGACCACGCCGATGCGAGGGTGACGGCCGTCGTGGCCCCTCAGGTCGAGCGACGCGACCGCCGCGCGGGCGAGCTCTCGGGCGGCGTCCTCGACGTCGTCGGGGTCGCCGGCCAGCGTGTAGACGGCCCGGTGGTGGTCGGGATCCGCGTGGACGTCGAGGAGGCGCTCGCCGCACGCGACGGCCAAAGCGCCGAGGATGGCCTGGTCACGCCCTTCGCTGACGTTGACGACGCACTCGAGAAGCGGCAGCGCGGGTCCCTGCGGTACGTCGCGACCGGCGTCAGACGCTCTGGGCTGCAGTGGCCGGGGTGCGCCGACGGCGCAGGATCCGACGTCGCTCGCGCTCGGATCGGCCCCCCCAGACCCCGTGGTCGATGCGATTGGCCAGCGCGTACTCGAGACATGTCTCGGCGACGCGGCACTCGGCGCAGATGCGCTGCGCGGCCTGGACACCCAAGCCGTCGTTCGGGAAGAAGACGGCAGGCGGCAGGTCCCTGCACTTGCCCTCGGCCATCCAGTCGGTGTTCATGGCGTCAATGCCCCCTTGTCGCAGATTCGAGTGTAGCCCCATGCAACGGAATTGACACAGATCCTCATGAACCATTTATGTGGCGCATCCGCACAGCGGCTCTCCGGCGGGCGCGACCGCGCGCCCCTGGTGAACGCGTAGATCGCCGCGAACCCCCGACGCGCCCTTCGCCAACGGCACGCGCACGCCTCTTCGGCGTGGACGATGCAGCGGTTACGCTGGGTGTATGGATGAACCGAGCACCGAGCAGGCCGCCGAACCGATCGGACACGTCCGCGTCGTCTACCTGGGGCCGGTGGCGCCGCACTGGGAGGTGCAGTCCGACTACGGCGAGCCCGAGGTGATCGACGCCTTCAGGGACCGCGTGCTCGCTCGGCTCGTGCTGCTGCCGCCGCACGACCCGCAGTTCCGCCGCAACCGTGAGCGCGTGGTGCGCGATGCCGAGCGAGAGAACCTCGCGCTCGAGTGGGACCTCGGGTTCACCGAGGAGACCGAGGTCGCGGAGACCGCCGGCGTGCCGGCAGGTGACCGTCTCGAGCCCCCTGCTGCATCCGGCCATACCACCCGCACGCCGCAGGGTGACCGCGGGGCCGGGGCCGCCACGTAGCGCTGCCCGTCTTGGCGGCCAGCCCGTCTCTTTCAGGGTGCTACTCGGGGAGCTCTGGGAGCGAGATGCGCTCGAGCCAGAGGCCCGGTGCGTCGACTTCGGCGGGCGTCGGCAGCTGTCGAGGCACGGTCCACAGGCCGCTGAGCGCCTCTTCGCCCGCCCGCTCGACCACGCCACGGATGAAGGCGGTGCCGCGGTCGACCTGCGTCCGGGTGAGGTCGAGGCCGAAGAGCGCGCCAGCAGCCTGCTCGGAGGCGGCCTCTTCGATGCGGTAGCGGTACCAGGCTTCGCCGAGCGTGCCGGCAGCACCGGTGAGCGTAGCGGCCAGCTGGCCCGTCACGTGGTCGACGTACGCCGCGCTCACGGTGGTGAGCGCCACCAGCTCGTCGGAGCTGCGTCGCTGCCCAGGCGAGAGCAGGTCGGCGAGCAGGGCCTCGGGGTCCGAGAGGATACGCTGGAGGGCCTCGGGGTCGCCGGCCTGGCCGCCCAGTCGCTCGGCGAGCCCCTGGTGGGTGGCCACCATGTCGAGGGTGATCGCGTCCACGAGCTCCCGCACTCGTGCGGCGACGTGAGGGCGGCTCAAGACGGCGTGCGTGGTCAGCTCCCTGATGCACACCCACAGGCGCGTCTCTTCGGCGGAGAGGCTCCATTCTTCGGCGAAGCGGGCCACGTTGCCCGGCACGACGAGGATCTCGGTGGATGACGGCCAGGGGAGGGGCAGCGCGTACTGCCCGAGCGCGCGCTGCGCGAGGTGGCCTGCCGCCGAACCGAACTGCATCCCGAGGAGCACGGGGCCGAGGGTGCTCGCGAACTTTTCGAGCAGCTCTTCCATGCCCCCGTCGGTCCCGGCATCGTCGAGGCCGATCGGCGGCGCCGGGGATCGGCGCTGGGAGTCCACCATGCGCTGGAGCGTCGGTGCCCAGGCGTCGAGCGTCCGTTGCGCCCACGCCCCCGGACCCACGGGCACGAACACCGGCGGCCGGTCGAAGGGGAGTCCCGTGGCGTTCGCCACGTGGAGCTCCGCGATGTGGCCGAGCTCCTCGAAGCGGATCCGTGTCAGCGGATCGGGGTTCTGCTCGGGCTGGCCGTCGGTCGCCACGCCCTGGGCCAGCGAGCGTGCCGCGTCGAGCCATGCCCTGCCGCCGCTCTGCGCGCCACCGATGACCTTGAGGAGGTCTTGGAGAAGACCCTGGAACGGGTCGTTCATTGCCACAAGTGCATGCTACGGCGACGGCTGGAGCTGTACGACCACTGTGCGACGGTGACCGTTGCGCTGCAGCTCGAGCGACACCTTGGTGCCTGGGGCCATGACGTAGAGCATCGAGCGCAGCTGCGCGCTCGAGGTCGTGCGGATGCCGTCCACCCGCACGATGACGTCGCCGGGGTGCAGCACCCCCGCGGCCGCGCCGTGCGGCACCACCGAGAGGATCTGGGCGCCCGGGCCGCTCGGGGCTGTGGTGTCGGTCACGCCCAGCCAGCCGTGGCGTACCTTGCCCATCGTCTCGAGGTCGAGGCTGACGCCGGTCACGAGCGACATGGGCAGGAACCAGCGGGTGGTGCCCTGCGCGCCGTCGAGGATCCCGAGGACGTGGCCGTGGGTGTCGACCAGCGGCTCGCCTTGGATCGCAGGGAGGGAGGACCCGCGCACGGTGATCTGGCCCATGTCTGGGCCCGCGTTCCCCGGGGCCGGCATGCCGACGGCGACGATCGTCCCCGAGGTCCACACCGGGCGAGGGACCGCACCCTTCCTGGCGGCGCGCATGGTGATCGCAAGGGCCGATGATCCCGGAACGCCGCCGCTCCCGCTGACCGCGGGAGTCGCCGGCAGTGTGCCCGAGGTGCGCAGGAGGGCGATGCCCGACGCGGGGTCGGTGGCGACGATCGCGGCGTCGAGCGACCGCCCCGTCGCGCTCACGATCCGGACACGCCGGGCGCCGCGCAGCGCACGCTCGGTCGTCGCGACGAGCCCATCACCGACGACGACACCGCAGCCGATGGTCCTCACCGAGTGCGCGGAGGCCGGCTCGAGCGATACCACCGCGGCCTCGGCGTCGCGCGTGGCGGTCGTCGTGAGCGTGCAGCATGGCGTCACTGCGGCGCGCACGGACATCGTCGTGAGCGTGGACGTCGCCGGCGTTGCCCCGGTGCTCGCGAGCAGTGCGGCGCCGATCGCGATCGCCAGCGACGCTGCGGTGCCGACGAGGATGGTCGCCCCGCGGCGCCAACCCGGCCGGGTGCTGTACGCGATCGCCATCTGCGCCATCTGAGCGCTGTGCAGCTCGGAGGGATGACGCCATGTGCGAGCCTCGGGCGGGATCCATCCACGAGACCCTTCCGCCGCGTCGTCCGGATCGTCTTCGAGGGGCCCCCACGGCACGCCGCGAGGTTACCGACCGGCGCCCGAAGGATGGCATCGCCCCCGGTCTGCGTACCATGTCGCCGATGTCCCGTGACCTGGCGATCGATCTCGGCACTGCGAACACCCTCGTCTACGCCGCGGGACGGGGGATCGTGCTGAACGAGCCGACCGTGCTCGCGATGGACACCAGGAGCAAGGACGTGCTCGCCCTCGGCGAGGAGGCGTGGCAGATGATCGGCCGCACCCCGGGGTACATCGTCGCCGTCAGGCCCATGCGCCAGGGGGCGATCACCGACTTCGAGATCACCCAGCGCATGATCCACGTGCTCTTGCGACGCGTGGGCGTCGGGCGGATGAACCGTCCCAAGGTCCTCATCTGCGTCCCCTCCGCCATCACGGCGGTGGAGCGCCGGGCCGTCAAAGAAGCCGCGCGCGCTGCGGGTGCGTCGTCGTGCTACCTCATCGACCAGCCGCTCGCTGCGGCCATCGGCGCGGGGCTCGCGATCCACGAGCCGGTCGGCTCGATGGTCGTCGACGTCGGTGGGGGCACTTCTGAGATGGCGGTGACCTCGCTCGGCGGGCTCGTGGCAATGCGCGCGATCCGCTGTGGCGGCTTCGATCTCGATGCCGCCATCCAGCAGTACGTCCGTTCGAACTTCGGCATCGCGATCGGCGAGCGGACCGCCGAAGCGGTGAAGCTCGCGATCGGTTCGGCCGCGCCCTACGAGGACGAGCCCGACGCAGAGGTGCGCGGACGCGAAGTCTCCACGGGCCTTCCTCGTACCGTGGTGCTCAGCGCGGCAGAAGTGCGCGAGGCGATCGAGGAGCAGGTCGCCCAGATCCTCGAGGCCACCTCTCACTGTCTCGGCGAGGCACCACCCGAGCTCGCGCAGGACATCATCTTCGACGGCATCCACCTCACCGGCGGCGGCGCGCTGCTGCGTGGGCTCGCGCAACGGATCGCCGACACCGCGAACGTGCCCGTGCACCTCGTCGGCATGCCCCTCGAGTGTGTCGCCCTCGGTGCCGGCAAGTGCATCGAGTCGTTCGACCGTCTCGCGCCGCTCTTCGCCTCGGCCGATCGCTGATCCCACCCCGCCGAGCCTGGTGGGGTCGAACGCCAATCGGTCTCGCCGAGCCCTGGGTTCGGGAGCGGTCGCGCTGCACTGCGTCGCTCACTGGTCGCGAAGGGCCGCTCACTGGTCGCGAAGGATCTCGGCGACTTCGCGTACCTGCCAGTCACGATCGGCGGCGGCGCGCTCGAGGGCCGCGGTCACTTCTTCCCCCTCGAAGGCGGCGAGCGCGACAACCGCACGACGGCGCACGGTCGGCTTGTCGCCGAGCGCGTCGAGCACGGCGCCGAGCCCAGCCGGTTCGCCGATCGCGCCGAGCGCCGCCACGGCCGCCTCGCGCGCGCGGATGTCGGCGTGCGATCTCGCCACATGGCTGAGCGCTGGGATCGCGTCGGCTGTCCGCTGCTCGCCGAGAGCCCAGCACGCCGCCTCGACGACCAACGCGTCGTCGTCGTGAAGCGATGCCGACAGTGAGCGTCGTAGCTCGTCGGTGCCGTCGAAGGTGGCGGCGATGTCGCACGCCCGGCGCCGCACGGCCGGCGTGTCGTCGGACAGCGCCTGGACCAGCGCACCCTCATCGAGCGCGCCGAGGCGGTCGAGCGCGCCGATCGCCACCTCGCGCGCCGCAGGGTCCAACGACGCGAAGCCCCGCCGGGCGGTGGCCACGTCGCCGCGGTGGCCCGCGAGCACGACGTCGACCGGCCGCAGCGGCTGCGCGTCATCGAGCGGTGCGTCCGTGACAGGATCGTCCGGCACCGACCGAGTATGTCCGAGCCTGATGCGACCCGCACGACAGTCGACCTTGCCGGCGGCCCGCCGCGGCGAACCCCCCGCTGGCTGGTCGCCGTCGCCGTCGCGCTCGTCGTGCTGCTCGTAGCGGGCGCCGTCGCCGACCACATCGAGCTCGGCTACTACGCCCTCACCCCGGGCGAGGCGCGGCCGGTCGGCCCCCTCGTGACGGTGCCGCGCTCGCGCGCGCACCGGGTGGAGGGAAAGCTGCTGCTCACCGACGTCTACGTGAGCCAGGTCACTGCCCTCGCCTACCTCTACGACAAGCTCCGCTCGGATGTCCAGGTTCTCCCCGCCACCACAGTGCTCGGCCCTGCCACCCCACCTTCCGAGCTCGTCGTGCAGGGCTATCTCGAGATGGCCCAGTCGCAGGCCGCAGCGAAGGCGGCGGCGCTCACTCGTCTTGGCTACGACGTCGGCGAGCATGCAGCTGGCACGCTCGTCTTCGCTGTCGTCGCGGGGTCTCCCGCCGCCAGGGTCCTGCACGTCGGCCAGGTCGTGACCGCGGTCGATGGCACGCCCACGCCCGACGTGTGCGCGTTCTCGCGGGCGCTCGCGCGACGCGCGGCAGGTGACCGGGTCACCCTTTCGGTCGAGCAGTCGACCGTCACCGCTCACGCGGTGTTGAAGCCGGGCCGGACGGTCACCGAGCACGTCACGCTCGCCAGGTGGCCGTCCTCGGTCCCGCGACCTTCGCCGACACCGCCGTGCGGCGTCGGGGTGCATCGGGCACAGGGCTTCCTCGGCGTGGAGGCCGAGACCCAGGAGGACTACCACTTCCCGTTCCCCGTCACGGTGCGCACCACATCCATCGGCGGCCCCTCCGCCGGGCTCGCCATGACCCTCGGGATCCTCGACGTGCTCTCGGGTGGCCACCTGACCGGCGGGCGGACCGTCGCCGCCACGGGCACCATCAGCCCGGATGGCGCCGTCGGCGAGGTCGGAGGCGTCCCCGAGAAGACCGTCGCGGTCGAGCGGGCAGGCGCGAGCGTGTTCTTCGTGCCGGCCGCCCAGGTCGCCACAGCGAAGGCGAAGGCGACGCCGAGCCTGACCGTCGTCGGCGTGCGTTCCCTGGCCCAGGCCCTCGACGATCTGCACCGGCTCGGTGGCACGGTGCCGGCGTCGCCGGGTACTTCCCCGGCGGGCCCGCAGGGGTCCTAGTCTTTGACGCAGTGGCTCGGACAGGATCTTTCTCACCGACCTCACGGTGGTCGGCGGCCGAGGTCGCCGGGCGCGCCTTCGGGACCGCTCGCCGCGGCTACGACCCCAAGGAGGTACGCGACTTCCTCGAGCAGCTCGCGGGGGAGCTGGAGGCCGCGACCCGTCGAGAGCAGGAGCTGCACGAACGGCTGGCGGCCGCAGAAGAGGCGGCGCGCCACCCCGTTCTCGACGAGGCCGCGCTCAGCGCGGCGCTCGGGCAGCGCAGTGCGGCCGTGCTCCGCAGCGCGCACGAGGAAGCCGCGAGGATCGCCCAGCAGGCGGAGGAGGCGGCGGCAACTGCAGTGCGCGATGCACAGGCGCATGCGACCGAGGTCCAGGTGGGTGCCGAGTCGCAGGCGGCGGCGCGCATCGCTGAGGCAGAGCTCGAGGCGAACGCGCTGCGCCAGCACGCGAAGGAAGAGGCCATGGCCGTCCTCGAGGCCGCCAGAGCAGAAGGTGAGTCCCTCGTCGAGCGCGCCCGTGAGCACGGCAGGGCCATGGTGGACCAGGCCCAGGAGGCACGTCGGCGAGTGCTTGCCGACATGGCGCAGCGGCGCCGAGGGATGACCGAGCAGATCGACCAGTTTCGTGCCGCGCGCGACGAGATCGCCGGCTCGGTGATGGGCGTGCGACGCTCGCTCGACCGGATCGTCGACGATCTCGGGCGTGCTGACGACGCAGCACGCGCCGCGGCGGCCCAAGCGGCCCACGCGGCCCACGCCGATGCGGCGCCAGCCGCCGAAGGAGCGCTCGTCGAAGAGGCTGAGCGCGCCGCCGCCGAGCTCGGCACCCCGACCGGGGCTCTCGACGAGGTTGTCGTCGCGCCGCGCGATACCCGGGGCGCGACTCGGTCGGCAGGGCTCAGGTTCGACGACATCGCGACGGTCGTGAGCCCGTCGCCCGAGCCGGCTGTCGGCGAGGTCACAGCGCAAGGCGACGCGTCGTCGATATCCGGCCCCGACGAGCTGCCACCCGCGCCGGCCGCCGACCCGAACGAGCCTGGCGCGGCCGCGGAGTCTGCCAGCGGACACGACACGGCGTCGGAGGTGGAAGAGCTCTTCGCCCGCTTGCGCGCAAGGCACACCGACGCAGAAACGCCCGACGAGGACGCAGGATCGCCTGCTGAACCCGATGAGACGCTCGTTCCCGGTGGTGCAGGCAAGGGCGCCGATGCCCCGACGCTGGGCGCCGATGCCCCGACGCTGGGCGCCGATGCCCCGACGCTGGGCGCCGATGCCCCGACGCTGGGTGCCGAGGACAGTGCCGCGCCAAGAGCGACCGAGCACGCGCCAGTCACCGAGCACCTGCCGGCTGAGGACTCGGTACCCGAGGTCGACGCTGCACCCGTGGCCGATGCGTTGCCCGTCGTCGAGGCTTCGCCAGTGGCAGCGGCACGCGGCGGTGACGATCCAGGTGCGGATGCCGAGCCGGCATCTGCGAGCCCTGACGCTGCGGCACTTGCCGCGCGAGACGAGGCGCTCGGGCCAATCGTTCCGGCGATGGCCCGCCGCTTGAAGCGTGCGCTCCAGGACGACCAGAACCGCCTCCTCGACCGCCTGCGCCAGGGCACCGGAGAGTGGAACGACGACCTGCTGGCCGAAGAGGACGCGCAACGCGCGCTGTACGCCAAGGCGGCAGCCAGCGGCGTGCGCGACGCGATCGCGGCAGGCAATGCTCTCGCGCGTTCGCTCAGCGGGGGGCGCCAGCCGAAGAGCAGCTCGCCCGATCCTCGCACCGTCGATGTGATCGCCGACGATCTCGCCGCGACGATCGTGGCACTACTCCGACGCCGGCTCGAAGGCGCCGAGATTCCCGACGCTGCCGAGCGGATCGGCGCCGCCTACCGAGAGTGGCGAGGTGAGCGGATCGAGCGGCTGACCGAGGACCGCGCCATCGAAGCGTTCGACGCCGGAGTGCTCGCGGGCGCGGCGCGTAGCAAAGGGCTGCGCTGGGTGCGCAGCGAGTCGGGACCGGGATGTGCGGACTGCGAGGACAACGCGCTGGCTGGTGACGTGCCGATGGGGGAGGAATTCCCGACCGGTCACCGCTATCCGCCAGCACACCCGGGATGCCGTTGCCTGGTCGTCCCGACCGCATCTTGAGCTGGCCCGGTCTTAGGCTTCCTCCGGTGCGTATGCCGTCAGATGTCTCACCACGCGCCGGGAGTCCAGGGAGCCGTCGCCTGCGATGGTGGGTCGTCGGTCTCGTCGCAGTGCTGATCGTCGTGCTCGCGTCGCTGCGCACGCTCGCCGGCATGTACACCGACAGCCTCTGGTTCTCTTCTCTCGGAATCCACCCAGTGTGGTCGACGCTCGTGGCGGTCAAGGTCGGTCTGTTCGCGAGCTTCGGCGCAGCGTTCTTCATCGCGCTGTGGGTGAACCTGGTCATCTGTGATCGCCTCGCCGCCAGGACATCTTCCCCCGTCGTCGACGACGAGCTCGTTGCCCGCTACCAGCGAACGGTCCGGCCGTACGCGGGCCGGGTGTACGCGGCGCTCTCAGTGGCGGCCGCGCTCATTGCAGGGGCGACGACGATCGGGCAGTGGAACGACTGGCTGCTGTTCACGCATCCGAAGCCCTTTGCCGGCAAGGACCCGTTGTTCGGCATGAACATCGGGTTCTTCGTGTTCCGGCTGCCGTTCTTCCAGTTCCTCGTCGACTGGGTCCTCGCGTCGCTCGTGGTCATCGTCATTTTCACGGTGATCTTCCATTACTTGAACGGCGGCATCCGTACGCGTGCCGCGCCGCGAGTGCGGCCCCTCGTGAAGGTCCATCTCTCGGTTCTCCTGTCGCTCATCGCGCTGGCCAAGGCGGCTGGGTACGTCTTGGCGCGCTACGAGCTCGACATGTCGGGCAACGGCTACGTAGAGGGTGCGGGGTACGCTGACGTTCACGCGCGCATGCCGGCGTTCGCGCTCCTCTTCTTCGTCTCTCTGTTCGCTGCGGCGATCCTGCTCTTCAACATCCGTCGGCAGGGTTGGACCCTCCCGGTGATCGCGATCGGCGTCTGGGGTGTCGTGGCTCTGGTGATCGGTGTGATCTACCCTGCGATGCTCCAGGCGTTCAAGGTGAACCCCGCGCAGAGCACCTTGGAGAAGCCGTACATCGCGCGGAACATCAAAGCGACGCGTAACGCTTACGGGCTCAATCACGTCACCGTGTCGAAGTTCCCGGACAACACAACGCTTTCGCCCACATCTGTCGACGCTGGGCTCACAACGCTCAACAACATCCGCCTGTGGGACCCGAGCGCCACAGTGTCGCTCGCGGACTTCCAGGCGAAGCAGGACATCAGCTCCTACTACACGTTCTCCAATGTTCAGGTGGAACGCTACTCGTCGGGGGGCACCATTCACCCCGACATCGTCGGCGTGCGACAGATCGACCCGAAGAACGTGAACGCGAAGAGCTGGGTCAACACACATCTGCAGTACACGCATGGCGACGGCCTGGTGCTCGCGCCCGCCAATGCTGCGACTGCCGATGGAAACCCGGTCTTCTCGATTCGTGACGTGCCGACCACCAGTGCCAAAGGCTTCCCAAAGGTCCGTCAGCCCGAGGTGTACTTCGGCATCGGCGAACCGGGTTACGTGGTGGCGGACACCAAGCAGCCCGAGCTCGAAGCGCTGACCGCCACAGGTGCGCAGCTGGAGGGGCACTATGGTGGGAACGGCGGCGTGAAGCTGGGGTCGTTCTTCACCAAGGCCGCCTTCGCGCTGCGCTTCGGCGATCTGAACCTGCTGCTGTCGAACCTCATCACGTCCAATTCGAAGATGATGTTCGTGCGGAATGTGCGCACAATGGCAGAGATGGCAGCACCGTTCCTTCGCTACGACCCGACGCCGTACCCGGCGCTCGTGAACGGGCAGATCGACTGGATCCTGAACGCATACACGACGACGAGCAATTATCCCTACTCGCAGAACGCCCAGAGCCAGTTGACCCCCACCGGTTCGACGCTCTCCGGCAGCTACAACTACATTCGCAACTCGGTAATTGTCGTGGTGAACGCGTACTCGGGGAAGATGACGTTCTACGCGATGGATCGCAGCACACCCATCTTGAGCGCCTATGAGTCCGCGTTCCCGCACCTGTTCACTCCGTCGTCGGCCATGTCGCCCGCGCTGCGGTCACAGCTGCGTTACGGGATCGACCAGTTCGCCATCCAGGCCGCGCTCTACGGCCGATACCACATCACCTCACCGTCGGCGTTCTACTCCGCAGGTGACGCCTGGGTCGTGTCCCCGACGACTGGTGTGGGGTCCCCTGACCAGCCGCTCAAGTTCAGCATCGTGTTCACACACGGCGTCCCGGTGAGCGGTTCGTACCAACCGATGACACCGCTGTTCCAGGTGATGGCACTTCCCGGAGAGACGACACAGTCGTTCACCCTGAGTGACGTCTTCGTACCCGCGACAGGCAGCGGCAGCGCCGACAGCAAGCTGCTGCGAGGCATCCTGATCGCCAACTCCGACCCACGTGAGTTCGGCCAGCTGCACGTATACGAGACGCCGCCTGGCGCGAGCAAGGCGGGGCCCATCCTCGCGGACTCCGAGATCGAGGGAACACCGGCTGTCTCCAAGACGGTGACGCTCTTGGACAAGACAGGATCGAGGGTGCTTCTCGGCAACATCTTGCCGGTGCCGATCGGCAAGTCGATGCTTTACGTGCGGCCCCTCTACGTCGAGTCCAAGACCGTGAGCGTTCCGCAACTGAAGGACGTGATCGCTGTGCTCGGCCAGCGCGTTGAGATGCGCAAGACACTTGGAGCGGCACTGAACGCGCTGCTCGGCACGACGTTGAAGAGCACAAATGGCACTCTCACCACAACACCGAGCGCGACAACATCGCCGACGTCGTCCCCATCGGGCTCGTCGGCGAGCTCGCCGCAGGTCAGCGCGGCGCGTGGGCTGCTCGCTCAGGCCTCGAACGACTACGCGGCTGCCCAAGCGGACCTGAGGGCTTCGAACCTCTCCGGGTATGCGAGCGAGGTCGCTGCCGCGCAGCGCGCGACCGAGAAGGCCGCGCAGCTTCTCAGCCAGACAAGTGCTTCGCCGAACAGTGCGAACAGCTCCTCGGCGCCGAAGGGGTCGGCGAGCTCGGTGGGTTCGTCCGGTTCCGTTGGGTCGTCGGCTCCGACGCCCCCGTCCGGCGGCACGCTCTCGTCGGGCTCGTCTGCCACGGCGGCTCCCAAGAGCAGTGGACCGTCGTCCGCTCATACCAACTCGACGTCTCAGGGTGCGGCTGGCGGGGGAGGCGCCTCGGTGTCACGTGCGAACGAGACCTGACAGCCCATTTGGTGGGATAATGGATAGGCCGATCGCACGAGGGGAGGTGGGCGATGGGACTGCTCGACAAGGTGAAGGCACAGGCGGCGACGGCGACCGCCACCGCCCGAGACGTTGCAAAGGACGCGGCCCAGAAGGGGCAGGCGAGGCTCGACAGCATCCAGGCCAAGCGGGTGGCAGACGCGTTGCTGCATGATCTCGGTGCGGCCGTGTACGCGCAGCGCACCGGTCGAGGTGCGGAAGGCTCGGAATCCGACGTGGAGAGGATTGTGGCGTCGTTGCGCGCGTACGAGGCAGAGCATGGGGCCGTCGACCTCGGCGTAAGCGACGCTGACCGGGAGGAGACCGGTGGTGCTACAGGCTGAAGGCGGTGCCACAGACTGATCGGAGTCTGCAACGCTGGCCGGGTGCGACCATCCACGTGCCCGTCCGCCCAGCACGTCGCAGCAAGCGGGGTGGCTGATCGCCCGGGACCAGAAGGCGCCGGGGGCGGTTGGCCGCGGATCCAGGACCGGCGGTTTCGGCTCGAGGCACCCGAGTGCCGGTGACCCCGGGCCTGCTATGATGAGAGCTCCGCCGCGGGGTGGAGCAGTCTGGTAGCTCGTCGGGCTCATAACCCGAAGGTCGCGGGTTCAAATCCCGCCCCCGCCACCACATATTCTTCACAAAAGC
>JAJZJC010000099.1 GCA_021810205.1 Actinomycetes bacterium | reverse complement strand
TGCCACGACCGGCGCTTGCGCCGTCGACGGCGCCCCCCAGCGCCCCCCCGCAGCCCCGCTCCCCGCAGGCGCCCTCTCTGCCGCACGCCTGCAGGCGGCCGAGCTGCGGAGGCTGCAGCCGACTCGCCATGACCGCCGCCGGCGTCGCCGCCGGCCTGCCGGCGGTTCCCGGCTCGTGACCGTGCGGGTGGTGCTGTTCGTGATCGTCCTTCTCGGCGTCGTCGCCGGCGCGTACGCCGCGCTCCGCTGGTACGCGATGGACGAGTGGTACGTGAGCGTCGACCACGGCCACCTCGCCGTCTTCCAGGGACGGCCGGGGGGCGTCCTGTGGTTCCATCCGCAGCTCGTCGACGAGACGCCGGTCACCACCCGCGAGGTGCTGACATACGAGATCCCCCACGACCGTGCGGAGCCCTCCCTCGCGGCGGCCGAGCGCTACGTGAAGGACCTCCACGCCGAGTACCTCGCCACCCGTGGCACGGCGTCGGCGGGCTCGACGCCGGGATCGACCTCAGCTGCGACCCCGGGCACGACATCGACCGGCGCCGGCGGAACGACGCCGACCACCGCGGGGGCGTTCGCGCCACCGCCGGCTGCGTGGCAGTGACCGCCGCTGCGCTCCGGCTCGCCGGCCCTCGGTTGGCTGCGCGAGACAGCGGGCGTGAGGCTCGCCGCGCACAGCCGGCGTGCAGATCCGCCCTCAGCCATAGGCTCGGTGCCGCATGCAGCCGGTGACGACACCGCGCGTCTTCTCTGGGCGCTACGAGCTGACGCACCTCGTCGCCCGCGGCGGCATGGCGCAGGTCTACCGGGCACGCGACCGGCTGCTCGACCGGCCTGTCGCCCTGAAGGTGCTGTTCCCCGAGCTCTCCGTCGACCGCGCCTTCGTGGAGCGCTTCCGGAGGGAGGCGCAGGCGGCGGCCAACCTCTCCCACCCGAACATCGTCCCGGTGTTCGACTGGGGCGAGGACAGCGGGACGTACTACATCGTGATGGAGTACGTGGACGGGCAGCCGCTCTCCCAGGCGCTCAGGACCGGCGGCCCGTTGCCGGCGAGCCGCGTCGCGCAGATCGGCGCCCGCGTCGCCGACGCCCTCGCCTACGCGCACCGCCACGGCGTGGTCCACCGCGACGTCAAGCCGGGCAACGTCCTGCTCACCGACGACGAGCAGGTGAAGGTCACGGACTTCGGCATCGCGCGTGCCGTGAACACCGAGGAGAGCCTCACCCAGACGGGCGCCGTCATGGGCACCGCCACGTACTTCTCCCCTGAGCAGGCCGAGGGTGTCGGGGTCGACGCCAGGAGCGACATCTACTCGCTGGGCGTGGTCCTCTTCGAGATGGTCGCAGGCCGCCCGCCGTTCCTCGGGGACTCGCCGGTCGCGGTGGCGTCCAAGCACGTGCGCGAGCAGCCCCCGGTGCTGCACGACCTGAGCCCGTCGGTCCCGCCCGCCCTCGAGGCGATCATCACCAAGGCGATGGCGAAGTCCGCCGACCTCCGGTACCAGTCGGCGGCCGACCTGCGGGCGGACCTCCAGCGCTTCGCCGACGGCCGCCAGGTCGCCGCGGCCGACCCCGCGACGACCGCGATGCTGGCCGCCGCGGCAGCCGCCGCGGCAACCGCGGCGGGCGGCTCCGGTGATGCTTCCCGCACGGGCGTGCTCGCTCCCATGTCTGCCACCCAGGCGGTCCCGGTCGGCGACGGGCGGATCCCGGCGGGCAACGAGCCCCACGTGTGGCGCTGGGTCCTGCTCCTGCTCGGGCTGCTCGTGGTCCTCGGCGTGGTGCTCTACTTCGTCCTCCACAGCCTCGGCTACGTCGGGACAACGAAGTTCGCGATGCCGACACTGCAGGGAAAGACGAAGAGCGCCGCCATGAAGGTGCTCCAGTCCGACGGGCTCGTCGTCTCGCCCGTCACCGAGCGCACGTCGACAGCCGTGCCGGCGACACAGGTCATCGCCACGGTTCCGGGCGCCGGCACGAAGGCCCACCACGGCGAGCGCGTCGAGCTGGTCGTGAGCCGAGGCGGCGTGCCCAGGGTCCTGCTGCCGACAGTCAAGGGGGAGCAGTACTCCCACGCGTACGCGAAGATCTCCGCGCTCGGCCTCAGACCGACCGAAGCCCTCGAGGCGAGCAGCAAGGCCACCGGGACCGTGCTGGGCGAGACACCGGCGGCCGGCCAGCGGGTGAAGAAGGGGAGCCTGGTGACCCTCACCGTCGCCACACGCAACTCGGTGGTCGTGCCCGACGTGGTCGGTGACACGGTCGTCAGCGCAGGCGACGTGCTCGGGGCGACAGGCTTGGCTGCGGGTGCAGTCTCCACAGTGTGCTCGAACCAGTACGGCAAGGGCATCGTCATCACGCAGTCGCCGAGGGCCGGCACACACGTCGCGCCCGGCGCCAAGGTCGATCTCGAGGTGTCGAGCGGCCCGTGCAATGTCCTCGTCCCCAATGTCGTCGGGGACTCCGAGACAGTGGCGGTCTCGACGCTCTCGGGCAAGGGGCTGAAGGCGATCCCCGCGACAACAGCGGCGTGCGTGCCGGCGACAGACGGGCGGGTGCTCGCGCAGACACCGGTCGGCGGCACGACAGTGAGGAGCGGCTCGACAGTCGCCATCAGCGTCTGCAGGAGCCTCGTGGGCCCGCCCACCTCCACGACCCCGACGACGTCCCCGACATCGAAGACATCGAAGACAAAGACACCCCCGGGCCACGCGGCCCTCAAGCCGAGCGCGTCCTCGCCCCCGACATCGGCGAAGACGCGCGGGACCTGAGCCCTGGGCCCAGGTCCCGCATGCGGTCAGCGACGCCCCGGCCCCATCTGCGCGCCGGCGAGCTGTCCGAGGAAGTTCTCGAGCATCGCAGGCCCCGTGTCGGTGAGGATCGACTCGGGGTGGAACTGGACCCCCTCGACCGCCAGCGTGCGGTGCCGCACGCCCATCACCACGCCCCCCGGCGCAGTCGCGGTGACCTCCAGGACGTCGGGGATGCTCTGCGGTGTGAGCACCAAGGAGTGGTAGCGCGTGGCGACGAGCGGGTTCGGGAGCCCTTCGTAGATGCCGGTCCCCGAGTGCAGGACCTCCGACGTCTTTCCGTGCATCAGCGCGGGAGCATGCACCACCTCGGCGCCGAAGGCCTGGCCGATGGCCTGGTGGCCGAGGCAGACGCCGAGGATCGGGACGACGCCTGCGAGCTCGCGGACCACCTCGAGCGTGACCCCGGCGTCCTCGGGGCGCCCGGGCCCGGGGGAGAGGACGACGGCGTCGGGCGCGAACGCCCGGATCCTGGCTACGTCCACCGCGTCGTTGCGCTGCACGGTGAGCTCCGCGCCGAGCTCGCCGAGCTCCTGGACGAGGTTGTAGACGAAGGAGTCGTAGTTGTCGACGACGAGCAGGCGCACGGGCACCGCGAGATCGTGAACCACCTCCGCCCGAAGGGCGAGGCTCCCGGTCGGAAGTCCCCCCATCGGGCTCGGGCTTTCGGGCCTCTGCCGACGAGAGGTCGGGGTGACCGGGGTCACCCCTTGCTCCCGACGGTGATACGGACCCTGCTCTTGTTCGCGCTTCCCAGCCATGGCAACCCAGAGGGCTCTGCCTCCTCGGATGAGGAGTCCCGGTTCGTACCCGGGGACGCTGTGACCGGCGTTCCACCGGCCAGGACGAGCTCGAGCGCCCGCCGCTTGACGTTGATGGCACCGACCACGTCTGCGTGCCCGGCGTAGCCGCAGTTGGCACACGAGAAGAGCGCTCGTCGAGGACGGTTCTTCCTGTCTCGAGACGAGCACTCGGGACAAGTGAGCGAGGTCCACAGGGCAGGCACCCGTTGGACGAGGTGGCCGTGCCTCTTCGCCTTGTGCTCGGTCCTGGTGCGCATCGCACCCCAGCCCTTGTCGAGGATCCCCCGGTCGAGCCCCACCTTCTGGGCAACATTGGTTCCCGGTTCTTCTACGGTGCCCTTGGCCGATGCCGTCATGGCCCTCACTGTCAGGTCCTCGAAGCCGACCAGGCGGTGGTTCCTCGCCAGTGTCGTGCTCACCTGCTCGCAGAAGTCCTGACGGCGACGCCTCGCACGGGAGTGGAGTGCCGCGATCTGTCGGTTGGTCTCGTCCTGCCTCTTCGAGGACTTCGTCCTTCGTGCCCGCTCCTCGGGGCTGAGCTTCTTTCCCTCGCGCGTTCGAACGGCCTTCTGGCGCTCACGCCTCCGCTCCAGGCGGACCTTGCGCCGCAGCTCCCCGGGCTTCCAGAAGTCCTGGTCGAACGTCTTTCCGTCGGAGAGGGCGACCGGCACCGCCACCCCCACGTCGATCCCGACCGCAGAGTCGAAGGACGCCACCTTGGGCTTGGTGGGACGGCGCTCGTGGACCTCCGTGAGAAGCGTCACCCACACCGTGCCGTCGGGTTCCTCCTCGTAGGTGGCCGAGCAGATGCGGGTCCCGACGAGCGAGCGGTGCAGCCGCACCTTCACCCAGCCCATCCCCTGGAGCTTCACCTCACCCCACCTCTTGGAGGTCCTGCGCAGCTTCACCCCCTGGGGGTCCCTGAACCTGTAGCCACCGGACCTCTTGGTCCACGTCGGGTAGCCACTCTCCCCCTTCATGAACCTCCTGTAGGCGTCGTCGGTGTCGCGGAGGGCTTGCTGGAGGACCTGGGAGGGGGCTGTCTTCAGGTACGCGTACGCCTCTGTGTCCCGCAGCTCCTTCAAGAAGCTGGTCTGCTCGACGTATCCCACCCGCTCTTCGAAGATGCCCCACGCGGTGTCCCGCTGCTCCTTGGCGAGGTTCTTCACCAGCCGGCAGCACCCGGCAATCTGACGCCCACGCTGGCGCACTTCCTCGTCCGGGTAGGCACGCAGCTTGGTTCCCCGTCTCCCACGCTGGTTGTGGGGGTCACGCCTGCCGAGACCTTTGCGCTTACGAGCCACGATTCCACCCTACCGAGGGGTTGTGACTCGACCTGATCCGCACGGCTGCGCCGTGCGAGCGCCGCTTCACCCCCGCCCTGTTGGCGGGGGCACTGCGGCGCGGTTCGGGTAGGGCCGGTGGCTTCCCCTGGCGGAGCCGACCGTCTAGCCTCGCGCGCCGTGGCACCGAGTGCACGGCGCGGCCCGGGTCGAGCCCAGCGTAAGGGAGCATCCGCCGGAGGGCGGACGACCGTGGCGACGACGTCGCGGGTCGGGCGCTACACCGCGCCGGAGCAGAGCGGGAAGTACACCCCGCCGATCCCCAAGACCGTCCGCAAGAGCCCTCGATGGTTCGGCGGGCTGGTGCTCTTGCTGCTGGTCGCCGGCGTGCTCGTCATCCTGCTCAACTACCTGACGCTCCTTCCCGGATCCGTCTCGGCGTGGTACCTCGTGGCCGGTCTGGTGGTCGTGTTCGTCGGCTTCGTCATGGCCACCCGCTACCGCTGACGGACGTGCCCGGCTACGCGCGATCCGAGCGGCAGGCGCTCGCCGACCACATGGTCGAGGTAGGGCCCGAGGCGCCGACGCGATGTGAGGGGTGGACCGTGCGGGACCTCGCTGCCCACCTGGTGCTTCGCGAGCGCCGGCCGGATGCAGCGGTGGGGATCCTCGTCGGGCCGCTGCGAGGGTACGCCGAAGGGGTGCAGCGCCAGCTGGCGGCGCGGCCGTGGCCCGAGCTGGTCGAAGAGCTCCGGTCGGGCCCGCCGGCGTTCCTGCGCCCTCTCGACGAGCCGGTCAACCTGGTGGAGATGTTCGTCCACCACGAGGACGTCCGGCGTGCGCAGCCGCAGTGGGACGTGCGCCCCATCGAGCCGGGCGAGGAGCGGGCGCTGTGGAAGCGGCTCTCGGTCATGGCGCGGCTCTCGCGCTGGCGGTTGCCGGTCGGCGTGACGCTCGAGGCGCCCGGGTGCGGGCGGGTCGAGGCGCGTCCCGGCTCCCCGCACGTGCACCTCGTGGGGCCGCCCGGAGAGCTGCTCCTCTTCATGCTCGGCCGCCAGGACGTGGCCCGTGTCGAGGTGAGCGGGCCCCCGGACGCCGCCGAGCGGCTGAGGACGGCGCGTCTGGGCCTGTGACGCGCGTCAGCCGAGCGCGGAAGGGCGCGTCTGGGCTGCAGGTGGGCGGGTGCCGAGCTCGGGGTACGTCGCGCGGATGCGCTTGGTCACCTGGTGCTCGATGACGAAGGCGAGCAGAGGGACGAAGCCCGCGCCGATCATCGCTGCCATCTGGAGGAGCGTGAACCGGGCACGGCGAGCGAGGTCGACGGCCACGAGGAGGTAGACGATGTAGAGGAAGCCGTGGATCGGCCCCACGATCTCGTCGACCTGGGGGATGCCCGCCGCGTACTGGAGCGGGACGCCGGCGAAGACGAGGGTCGCGAGCCCCGTGCCCACGACGAACGCCATGATCCTGTAGCGCAGGAGCGCCGCGGCGAGCCCCTTCGACGGGTCGTCGATGTCGCCGGGGCGTGCATACCCCGGAGCGACTCGGCTCGCTGCTCTCCGCAGGCTCTCCGTGCTCATCGGCGTCTCCATCCTTTCGGGCCCTCGGCGGCCAGGCGTGCCAGGCGGTCGTTGTAGGCGGCGAGCTCGGGGTCTTCTTCCTCTCGGCGCCGCACCGGGTGCGGGCGTGCGGCCCCGCCGAGCTCGGTCCCGGCGACCCTTGCCCCGCCGAGCTCGGCCCCGGCGTCCGCCGCCGAGGCGACTCCCGCGATGCGCTGTTGCGCCGCCCGTCCGACCGCGGAGGGCTCGGTGTGCACGAGCTGCCACCACGCCCAGGCCCCGGCGACGGCGAACGCGGGCCACTCGACCGAGTAGAGGTAGGAGAGGGCGTTGCCGCCGAGCGCCCGGTGCACCTGCCACCAGAACGCGACGAGGCAGCCGGGGAACCAGACGAGAAGGGCGAGGTGCAGGACGAGCGCCCGCCGGGAGAGCCAGCGCTGGCTGGCTGAGAGCGGCCGTCCTTCGTCTGACACCGACGGACGAGCCTAGCGACGGCGCTCGCCGGAGGGTCCGCGTGCGGGCGTGCGGGCGTGCGGGCGTGCGGGCGGTCCTACACCAGGCGCTCGATCACGGTCGCGTTGGCGAGCCCGCCGCCCTCGCACATGGTGAGGAGGCCGTAGCGGCCGCGGGAGCGGTCCAGCTCGTGCACGAGGGTTGCCATGAGCTTGCCCCCGGTCGCGCCGAGCGGGTGGCCGAGCGCGATGGCCCCGCCGTTCACGTTGACCTTGCTCATGTCGGGATGGATCTCGCGCTGCCACGCCAGCACGACGGACGCGAACGCCTCGTTGATCTCGAAGAGGTCGACGTCGTCGAGCGAGAGCTTCGCCCGCTCGAGCACGGAGCGCGTCGCGGGGATCGGGCCGGTGAGCATCATGATCGGGTCCACGCCCGCGAGCGCGAAGGCGACGAGGCGCGCCCTCGGCGTGAGGCCCAGCGCGTTCGCCCGCTCCTCGCTCATGATGAGCACAGCGGACGCGCCGTCGGTGATCTGCGAGGAATTCCCGGCGGTGACCTTGCCGTCGGGGGTGAAGGCGGGCTTCAGCCGGCTGAGCGCGTCGAGAGAGGTGTCGGGCCGGATGCCCTCGTCGGCCGTCACGATCACGTCGGTCTCCACGCCCTTGTCGTCGCGCTCCGCCACCGGGACGATCTCCTGCTCGAAGCGCCCTTCGGGGGTCGCTCTCGCCGCGCGCTCGTGGCTGCCGAGCGAGTACCGGTCGAGCTCCTCGCGGGTGATCCCGAAGCGGTCGGCGATCATCTCGGCGGAGATGCCCTGGTTCACGAGCCCGCCGCGCTCGGCGTAGCGGTCCACCATGCGGGGACCGAACGGCATCCCGAGGTCGGGGACGATCGACGACCCCATCGGCGTACGGGTCATGCTCTCTACGCCTGCGGCCACGACCACGTCGTAGGCCCCGGCGATCACGCCCTGGGCGGCGAAGTGGATCGCCTGCTGGGACGAGCCGCATTGGCGGTCGACCGTCGTGGCCGGGACGGACTCGGGCCACCCGGCTGCGAGCACCGCGTTCCTCGCGACGTTCAGCGACTGCTCGGAGACCTGCATGACGCAGCCCATGATCACGTCGGCGACGAGCGCGGGGTCCAGGTCGTTGCGCGCCTGGATCGCCTTCAGGACCTCGGAGGCGAGGTCGACCGCGTGCCAGTTCCTGAAGGCGCCGTTGCGCTTGCCCCCAGCGGTCCGGACGGCGTCGACGATGACCGCGGTCGTCATGGTGACCTACCTCCTCCGTCGCGGCTCAGTGGCCGATGTGCTCGGCCGGGATCGTTCCCAGCCGCCCTGCGTGGAAGTCCTCGAAGGCCTGGGTGAGCTCGTCGCGGGTGTTCATCACGAACGGGCCGTAGGCGGCGACGGGCTCGCGGATGGGCTCGCCCCCGAGGACGAGGACCTCGAGCGCCGGGGTGGACGAGTCCTGCGCGGGGTCCGCCGCGACGACCAGCGCGTCGCCGGCGCCGAACACGGCGAGCTGGCCGGTGTGGACCGGCCGGCCTTCGCCGCCGACGCTGCCGCGTCCTGCGAGCACGTAGACGAGGGCGTTGCGCTGCCGAGGCCACGGGAGCACGACGCGTGCGCCCGGGCTGAGCGTGGCGTGCACCAGGGTGATCGGGGTGTAGGTGACGCCGGGGCCCGTGTGGCCGTCGACGTCGCCTGCGATCACCCGCAGGAGCGCGCCGCCGTCGGGAGAGGAGAGCAGCGTCGCTGCATGCGGTTCGATGCCCTGGTAGCGGGGAGGCACCCACTTGTCCCGCCTCGGCAGGTTCACCCACAGCTGGATGCCGTGGAACAGCCCGCCGGAGACCACCAGCTCCTCGGGAGGTCGTTCGATGTGGAGGATGCCCGCGCCGGCGGTCATCCACTGGGTGGCGCCGTTCGTGATGACGCCGCCCCCGCCGATCGAGTCCTGGTGCTGGAAGGTCCCGTCGATCATGTAGGTGACGGTCTCGAAGCCTCGGTGCGGGTGCCAGGGGGTCCCCTTCGGCTCGCCTGGCGCGTAGTCGATCTCGCCCATCTGGTCCATGTGGACGAAGGGGTCGAGGTCTTCGAGCGAGACCCCGGCGAACGCGCGCCGGACGGGGAAGCCCTCGCCTTCGAGGCCGTGGGGGGCGGTCGTCACCTGGCGCACCGCGCGCAGCTCGGTCGTGAGCGGGTCCGGGGTCCCGATGCGCTCGAGCGCGAGCACGTCGTCCACGGTCACTGCAGGCATGGCGCTCCTCCCTTGGCCTTTCAAGCCTTTCGCAGATCAACCTACGCGACGGGCACGCTGTTCCAGGCGTCCGCCAGGCGTCGTCGTCTCCGTTGGAGGTCGTGCTCTCGGAGCTCTCGGAGGTCTGCTTCTTCCGTTTCTTCCGTTCCCGCATCTTCCCCCCCTGCTCTTCGCTTCTTCCCCTACGGGTTGCAGTAGGGGCATTCTCCGGGGTCGGCGCGAACCTCGGCGGAGACGACGGGCCGCGTCTGCCGGTGCTCGCAGGCGACGCAGCCGTCGATCTCTGTCCGTGGTCGGGCTACTTCCGT
>JAJZJC010000098.1 GCA_021810205.1 Actinomycetes bacterium | reverse complement strand
CGTCGAGGATCGCCTCGTGCTGGTGATCGCGGTGTTCCTTGACGGTAGGCGCGGCGATGCGGGGCACGGCGACTACCGCTCCGCCAGGAGGCCTGCTGGCCCGAGGCGGCCGTCGCGCATCTCGATGACCCGGTCGGCGAGGCGAGCGAAGGATCGGTCGTGGGTCACCATCAGCGTCGCGATCTGGTGCCGATGGGTCTCGTCGACGAGGAGGGAAACGATGTCGATGGCTCGCTGGTGGTCGAGCGCGGAGGTGGGCTCGTCCACGAGGAGCACCGCTGGGTCTGCCATGAGCGCGCGGGCGATGCCCACCCGTTGGCGCTCGCCGCCAGAGAGCTGTCCGGGGCGACGCCCGGCCTTGGCGGCCAGGCCGACCTCGTCGAGCAGGGCGAGCGCCTTGCGCCGCGTCGCCGCTCGGGGCGCCCGAACGATCCGGCCGACCAACTCGAGCTGCTCGAGTGCGGTCAACGAGGCCAACAGGTTGGAGCTCTGGAAGACGAAGCCGACGAGGTCGTGGCGCAGGGCGCTGCGCTGCTTGGCCGGCACGCCGGTCACCGCCACCCCGCCGACGTGAACGTGCCCGCTGTCGGGCTGTCGCATCGCTCCTGCGACCGCCAGCAGGCTCGACTTCCCCGACCCTGAGGCGCCGACGACGGCCACCAGCTGTCCGGGGTCGACGGTGAGCGACACGTCGTCGAGGGCGACGACCTCACCGTCTCCGTCGCCGTAGCGGAGGCAGACCTGTTCCATGCGCAACCCACCACGACCGGTGTTGGCGCGTGCCCCGACGTTCCCGGCGCTCACGACGCGGCTCCCAGCGCGATGATCGGGTCGACGCCTGCGATCCGGCGTACGGCGACCAGCGACCCGACCAGGCCGGCGACGGCGAGGATGACCGCCGCGGTGATGATGGCGCCGGCTTGCAGCGCGAACGGGACCGTGCCTCCGGGGATCAGGCTGCCGATGCCGCTGCCGACCAGCGCCCCCGCCGCCGTGGCGCCGAGCATGACCAGCGCCACCTGCCCGAGCGCGTCGCGGACGACGGCGCCGTTCGACGCGCCCAGTGCCTTCAGCAGCCCGATGTCGGGCTTGCGCTGGATGGTCCACACCGTGAAGAACGCGCCCACGATCAGTGCGGCGATCACGTAGAGGAAGTCGACGATGAGGCTCATCGTCGCCGTCTCGGCGACGTACCCCGGTGAGCCGGCATAGGCCTGCTGCTTGGTCACGACGTCCACCCCGAGGCGCCTGCCGACGCTGGAAACGTCGAGAGCTGGGCGCACCTGCAGCGCTGCCGCCGATGCGAGCCCTTGCGCGCTCGGAGGGAGCACCCCGCCGGTCACCTGGCCGTAGGTCGCCTGCCGCCACAGGGCGATGGGGGCGTAGACGAGGGCCACGTGACCGTAGGTGGCGGTGGGAGCGACCCCGACGACGTGCAATGCGACCGATGACCGGTCGAGCGTGACGCGGTCGCCCACGCGCACGCCGTCAGCGGCGACCCCTCGGGAGACGATGACGCCGGTGCGGGTACGGCCCAGCGCCGACCCTCCCGCCAGGCCCTTCGCCATGAAGCCGCCGGGTTCGATGCCGACCAAGGCCATGGGGAGCGCCGTGCCGGCTGCGTCTTTGGCATTGAAGAACGTGAGCCCCAGCGGCTCGGCCCGGATGCCTGGCTGACGACCCAGGGAGTGGATCGTCGTCGCGTCGAGCGTCGATTGGGAGAACGTCGAATTGGTCTTCGGCTGGAACGCGAGGTCGGTGAGCGGCATGGCCCGCAGCCCGGAGATCCCCGAGTTGACCAGTCCGGTCGAAAGGCCCGTCAGCAGCACCGTGAGCACCGCCACCAAGGCGATGACCGACCCCATCAACACGAATCGGCCCCACGCGTGCCGTAGGTCCCTCAGCGCTACGAACATGTCCGGACTTCTCGAGATGACCACCATGGCAACGGCATGTCGCCATGATAGCCACGCTTCGTCGCCAAAGGCATCGACCCTCTGAGCTGGCCGCAATAGCCGCAATAGCGGGTCTGCTATCACGGTCAGCGAGAGCGATGTCGCGCAGAAGGAGCTGCGGAACAACGTCGGCGAGGTGCTGCGTCGGGCCGAGGCTGGCGAGACCCCCGCCGTGAGTTGACGCTCGTTCGCTGACCTGCTGGCAGGGGTGCCGAACCTGCGACAGTCAGTTCAGCCGTCACCCACCCGTTTGCGCGGACCGGCGGCCCGCGAGCGGAGGTACGCGGGCACCATGCGCTCTCCGTCAGAAGTCAGGGCGATCGTGTGTGGGGTGAGCTCCAGCAGCCAGCGCATCGGCGCCACCGCATCGCCCGTGGCGGGCGGCGGTTCGACCGGATGCAGCAGACGGTTCGCCACGGCTGATCGCCACTCCTGGTGCACGGGGTGGCGGGCGGCGTCGATCCAGGTCCCGATGCGCTCGGTGGTGACCAGGCCGGCGAGGGTCTGCCCAGGCGGCAGGTCGAGCGGCCGGCTGAGCACCGCGTCGGTGATCGCGGAGGCCTTGGCCTGCCAGCGTGGAGCACCGGGCACCAGGGTCCCAGCGGCGACGGCGTCGCCCAGCGCACGCTCGACCGCGTCCAGGGCACACACCTCGTCCACCCCCATGACCGACCCCCACGCGAGCAGCGCCGTGTCCGGTGGCTCGACGCCCGACTTGGCGTGTGCGGAACGGAAGGCGGCCGCTCCCTCCTTGCGGCCATGAGCCCAGGCGGCGAGTACCGTCCGCGTCGCCGCGGACCTGGCCACGTCGGCCAGGTGCGGCAGACCGAGCTCCTCGAGGAGCGCCGCGGCAGCCTCGACCAGCCCCTGCCACTCGTCGTCCGGGTAGTCGCGGGGCATGTACCACCAGAGGTACTGCTGGAGCGCAGCCTGGTGGATCATCGCGATGCCTTCCCCGGCGGTGAGCCCGCCGGCCACCGCCTGGGCCGCCATGGTGAGGTCGGGGCGGCGGGCCTCGACCCGGCGCACGGCGCGGTCGACCTCCTCGGCGCTCACGGGTGACCGCCGGGGCTTTCGACGACGCGAAGCGTCGGCCGAGGGTCGTGTCCCTCGTCGTCGATGTCGACCCCGGTCAGCGCGAGGCAGCGCTGGCGCAGGTGGCGTTGATGGAAGCCGGGGTGGTCGGCGGCCCGGAAGACTTCGACGGCGAGCTCCTGACGCCCCGAGCGCAGCGCTGACTCGGCCATCGCCTCGATGGGCATCCAGTGGTCGCTACCGAGCCGGGCGGCGGCCTCGACGTACCGGCTGAAACGCCGCCCGCCGACGGCGAGCCATGCGAGCTGTTGGAGCGCCTCCTCGGCCTGGTAGTTGAGGTAGTGCGACCGGCACTCGGCGGCCAGGTCGAGGAGGAGCCCCTCGATCAGCTCTGCGTGGCCGGCGGGCACCCCCCGCCAGGGGAGGGTTTCCTCCTGGTAGTCGAGGGCGTAGTCCTCGAACACGGCGAGGTCGCACACGTCGGCCCAGTAGTCCTCGGCCGCGAGCCCGGTCGCCTGCCAGTCGATGCCCAGATAGGTGTGCCACGCGTCTCGTCGCAGCTGCCCAACGTTGCCGTGCGAGTCGTCGGCTCGGTCGGCCAGCTCTAGCCCGGCGGTGTGGAAAGCGCGGTACAGCGCCAGCCGCTGCGTCGGGGTGAGGGACGGCTTGTCGAGGCTGCGCAGCCGGGCTTCGACCCGGTCGACGGCGGTGAAGCTCTTGTACTTGGAGATGTGGTCCTTCACCTCGACGTGGCGGCGGAAGGACGTGTAGTAGCGCTCCGGGTCGACCGGGAAGGCGCTCCAGCGGCCGTACCGGGCCCGGCGCACCAGGCGCACTCGGGGGGTCTCGACCATGGCGGGCGTCATCGCCCGCCCCTCCACCCAGTCGTCGCTCACCTTCTTGCGCGCTCGGGCCAGCACCCGCTTGTCGGCCAGCGCTTCCGGCGTGGCGAGATCCGCTGCGCTGGAACCGGCTGCTGCGAGCCGGGACCGCAAATCGGCCAGGTGGCTGAGCTTCGAGTCCGCACCCTGCCGGCCGACGTGGCTCCGAAGCTGGGCCACGAGTCGCGCTTCGAGATCGTCGAAGCTGCCGTCGTGGTCGGAGACGGCGACGGCAGCGAACCACAGGTCCCAGTGGCTCCAGGGACGTCCCGCCACGTCCGACCACGGCTCCGGGCCGAACACGGGGGGCTTCCGAGGCGTGCCGGTGGTCACGAACCTTCGCCCGTGCGCTCGGCGCGCAAGCCCGAATCGTCGCCGAGGTGGAAGAAGACGTGGCCCCGCAACGACCCGTCCTCTTCGATCACCGCCCACCCGCGCCCAGTGGCGGGATCGCCCTCGTCGAAGCCCTCCCACGAGAACTCCACGCCGGGACACCCGTCGCGGGGTGCGTCTAGCCAGTCGAGACCACCTTGGACGGCGATGAACCCGAGACTGCCCATGTGGTCGGCCCCGAAGTCGATGAACCCAGGGGCAACCAGGTCCACGTCCTCCTGGGCCCACAGGTCCATGTCCACGATCCTCCACCTTCCCACAAGAGCAGTCGGCGCCCGTCGGGACTTGCCTGCCACCGCTTCCGCCTTTCTCTCGTACCCGTCAGCCATGATCAGTGACCGACGACCATGCGCCGGTTGCCGGATCCCACGCGAGGCCGGCGGCCGTGTCGGCGATGACGGGATCCGCGAACGTGACGACCGCCGAGACCACCTCGGCGAACTCATCGGGAAGCCGCTCCTCCAGTTGTTGCTTTCTCCTCCACGCTGCCCAGCGCGCCTGTCCGATCTCCCCGTAGCCGTCGAGGGCCCGGGCGAGAGAGACGAGCTCGACCTGCCGGTGGCGGGCCACCTGGCGGACCGACGCGGTAAGACCCGCCCCGGCCAGCGAATGACGGCGGCTCAGAAGGTAGATGTCGGCGAAGTCCCGCCAGCGGGTGTTGACCGTCCCGCGTGCGACGGCGGTAACGATCTTCTCGGCGTGCACCATCACGAGCGGGTAGCCCCGCACGACGACCGCACCGCCGAGCAGGCGCGGAAGGTGCAGGTCCTCGGGTGCGGGAACGAGCGGGTCACCCACGTTGACATCGACGTGGAAGTGCGGGCGGGCCGTCGCCAGCTCGGCCTTCATCGTGACACGCACGCCGCTGTAGGCGTCCGCGTCTCGGATCACGGCTGCCGTCGCGCCGTCCACGTCGAGCACCACGCCGTCGTCGAGGCGAAGCGCCGCGACTTCGCAGATGACCGCTCGGATGATCTCCGCGTCGTTGTCGAGCGCTTGGGCCTGTAGATCGATGTCGCGGGTCGGGCGGCGTTCACCGAAGGCAGCCAGGAGCACCCCGCCTTTCAAGACGAGCTGCTCAGCGAAACGGGACTCGGCTAGGCGAGCGAGGAACGACTCGAGGACGTAGAGCTGCAGGAGCTCGTCAACCGGGCGGCGATCGCCGCGAGCCTTGGTCCGCAGGTCGAGGTAGGCCTGACCCGCCCGGGTGGCCCGAGTAGGAGCGGTCACAGGAGGACTTCCAGCGCCTGGCGCAAAGCGGGCTCGGCCCGGGGGAACTCCCGGGCGAGCTCGATCAGTTGAGCAGGGCTCCGGCGTGGGCGGTTGAGCCAGCGTCGTAGTGCCTCCCATGCGACCTCGCTGCCTTCGAGGTGGCGGAGGCGGACGACGTCGATGAGGGACCGCTCGGCCGAGTACAGACCTAGAGGGCGCCTGGCCCCGACCTCGAGCTCGTCGCGTCCCAGGTCGAAGGTGCGGGGGTCGAACTGGTGGATGCGGGTCGGCGCCTTGAGGGACGGCCGAGTGCTCCCCCGAGGGATGGCGATGTCGATGGCGGCGGGGATGGCGTCGATCAGGCCGAGGCGCGCGAGCGCGGTCTCCAGGCACAGCGTGGCGTGCGGGACCCGCTCAGCGATCTCGATCAGGTCAGAGTCGGCGGGTGGGGCATCGGCCCAGCGGTAGACACCGCCACCGAGCGCGAGGAGCTTCCCGCTGTCGCGCAGGGTGTACAGCCGCCTGTCGCCGACGCCGGCCTCCTTGGCTTCGCCGTAGGTGAACGTGTCACCTAGCTGCTCTCGGAGATCCGAGCCTCCGGCTGTCCTCATGGAAGGAAATCATACCCACATCAATGGCATATGAGTATGATTTCCTTCACCCCACCCGATCAGGTCGCGTCACACCAGCTCCAGCCTCCGCCTCACCCGCACCACCCGTCGGAGGACTGGCCCGGCTCCCCCGGGGGCGCGTACATACCAGTCCTCCGCACTTCCAGGTGCGGCGGACTGGGCAGTCTCGCTGCCGAGATCGTAGAGGGTGGCTGCGACATCGAGAGCGCTGTCGGCCGACTGGCAGACGACGTCGAGCTGGAGCGAGTCGAACACCGCCCGCAGCTCGCCCTGGGGCGCCGTGTCGAGCGAGCCGGCGAGGATCGGCAAGCGGTCCAGTAACGGGGCGACGTCGGCCAAAGCGGGCGCCTCTGTCGCGCGGGCTCGGGCCAATGCCACCAATCGCTCCTGACGTTCGGCGATGGCGTCCTCCGGTTCCGCCACGTGTTCACCGACGCGGCGGCGCAATGCTGGGGTCACGTCGTCTGCTTCGAGGTTGACGAGCTGGCGAGCGAGGCGCCGTTCGAATCGGCGATCTCGCTGGTACGCTCTCTCGCCGGGGCGGTCCGTTCGGGCTCGGTGGCGGCGAGAAAGGAGATGAAGGCCTTCGTCTCGGGGATCACGTCGTCGAGCGTCCGTCGCGAGCGAATTTCTGCATCCTCTGGGGCACCGGCGCTGAACGAGCAAACCGTCACTCTATTGATCGAGGCCCTTGCCGTGGCTGCGTAGTGGCCCGCAGCCGTCTCAGGCCAGCCTCGCAATGTGCAAGAGCCGACACTTGTAGTAGCGATGGGAACTCACGCAGGCGGCCGCCACGCCGGAGGAGGTCCCGTTGGCGCTCCAGCGCGTGGACGACAGCGAGGCCACGCTCCCCGGCATTTGGGCCGGTGCCGACCCGAGACCTTCCCGGCGGCCTCGCACAGGCGTCAGGACGCGCTACCGAAGTTGACGTCCTTGGTCGCGACCGTCCCGGCCGTCCGCCCAGGGGCCGTCTGGTAGGCCCAGTACAGGTTCGTGTGGGCGATGACCTGGCCTGGCGGGGGCGCCCCCCACTCCGTGTGGTCCTCGGTCGTGTGGGCGTCGCTGACAAGGGCTGCGTCGTAGCCCCTGGCGAACCGCCGCTCGGTCCCCCCGTCGGCGGTGGCAACGGTCATGGTGCTCCAGCACCCGGAGGCGTTGTCGGACCGGGAGGCAGTGGAACGCTACTGCCCCGACAACCGCTGGCGCTACGCTGGCGGTGTCGGCGGCTACGACGCCAGCGGCTGGAGGAGCTTCTCGCAGACCGTCCTCGTCGACATGCGCGAGCGCCTGCGCCGCTCCGAACGCCTCAGTGGTGGTGGGTGATCGAAGAGAGAAGGCGTTGCAGCGCGAGCGGCAGGACCGTCGACGCAAAGTCAGCCTGTGGCCGCACCGCCTGTTCGAAGACGATGCCCATGAAGGCTGCGCACACGTAGCGTGCGTCTTGGCGGGCCGAGCGCGATCCGCCAGAGGTGACCACAGCCTCGATGATCTCCAAGAAGGTCTCGTTCCAGGCACCGTCCGCCTCGGCCAAACCGGGATCCCGGGTCGCCTCCAGGGCGAGCTCGAACCGCGCGACGTGAAGATCCCGGTGGTCCTCGACCCACCGGGCAAGCGTGCTCGCGATCACATCGAGGTCAGGGTGGTCTGACCGGGGCGCCAGAGCGCGCGCCACGTCGAGCGCGAGGCGGTCCAGGGCAAGATGGTCCAGATCAGCCAGCCGTCGCCGCGCAGCGGCAATGAGCGCTGCCTTCGACTGGAAGTAGTAGGTGGTCGAGCCATGAGGAGCCATCGCCAGACGCTCCACCCTGCGGTGGCTGACTGCGCCCAACCCGTCGGACGCGATGAGACGGATCGTGGCGTCGAGCAACGCAGTGCGCCGGCCCACGTCTTGGCTGCCCTGAGGGATCTCGGCCATGCCGCCCATTCTCCCGCACACTTGACGCCTGCCGTAGAGCCTTCTACGATCGGAGAAGAACCTGCGGCACTTGTCGGGAAGGAGGGCAGCGATGGCACAGCCCATGGCGGATCTGGGCCGGTCCGCCTGCAGTGGGGCCCCTGCTCCGGCGCGTCCAGGGGGGTGGCGCCTGCTCACCTTGGTGTGCTTGGTGCAGTTCATGGTCATCGCCGACGCATCGATCGTGAACGTCGCCCTCACCCGCATTCGGGTCTCGCTGGGGTTCACCGAGCACGAGCTCGCCTGGGTGCCGGACGCGTACTTCCTCGTCTTCGGTGGTTTCTTGCTCGTCGGGGGACGAGCTGCCGACCTCTTCGGACGGAGACGGACGTTCGCCCTCGGCGCTGTCGCCTTCGCCGCTGCATCCGGGCTCTGTGGGCTGGCCCCGAACGCGGCCGTGCTGGTCCTCGGCCGGAGCGCTCAAGGCCTGGCTGCAGCCGTGGTCGAGCCTGCCGCCCTTGCGATCCTGCTCGCTACCTATCGGGAGGGCCCAGAGCGCACTCGCGCTCTCGGTGTTTGGGGAGCGCTGCTTGGCTTTGGAGCCGCGGCCGGGGTGCTTCTCGGCGGGCTGCTCACCGACCTGGCCAGTTGGCGGTGGGCCTTCTTCGTCAACGTGCCGATCGGGGTCGCGGTCGGAGGGCTCGCGGCTGCGGTCGTGCCCCGTGATCGCGCTCGTCCCCACAGAAGGCTGAACGCAGGCAGCGCGGTTCTCGCAACGGCTGGCCTGGTGCTGGTCTTGGACGCCGCCATCGAAGCGCCGACGATCGGCTGGCGATCGCCGAGGACGATCTCAGAAGCGGTGGTCGGCGCCCTCCTGTTGGGAGGTTTCAGCTTCGCCGAGCGGCACAGCAGCTCGGCATCGGGCCGGGTGACGAGGGTCTGGCGTCCGGGCTGATCGGCACTTTCCAGCAGATCGGCGCCGCGGCGGGCATCGCGGCCCTCATGAGCATCGCGAGCACCCACACTGCGCATCTGCTTGCTCAGGGCTACACCCGACAAGCGGCGACCCTGGCTGGCTTTCACCTCGCCTTCGTGGGCGCTTCGGTGCTCACCATGGTCGCCGCGCTCGTGGCGACGCTTCTCGGGGCCAGCCGTGCACCGGGTGCCGACAAGCAAGAACCCGAATTGACCGGCCATTTCCTTCCGATCTCGCCGGCAGAGCAGATCTACTAGCTAGAGGAGCGCTTCCATGAAGATGTACGACAATTACCTGCGTCGCCTCTATCGCGGAGGCCGGCCCAGCCAGTCGGCGAGAGTCCAGAACCGGGTGTCGGCGGCGCTCTTCGGCGCAGGGATCTGGCCCACGCGACGCGCAGCACTGGAGGTACGCGGGAGGCGGAGCGGCAACGTGATCACTTTCCCGGTCGTCATCGCGGACCACGAGGGTGGGCGCTATCTGGTGTCGATGTTGGGCACGCGCGTCAACTGGGTCCGGAACGTGAGGGCGGACGCAGGCCGAGCCGTCTTACGGCACGGCCGGCGCGAGGAGGTCGTGCTCGAGGAGGTC
>JAJZJC010000097.1 GCA_021810205.1 Actinomycetes bacterium | reverse complement strand
ATTGCGCTTGTCCAGCTCCGTGGGCCTCCTCAGGATGAGGAGGCCCAGTCGCTCTCGGCTGGCGGCGGCATCTGGCAACAGGTCCATCTCGACCTCCCGTGACCCAGGTGGGACGCGCCTGTGGCGCGACTTTGAACATTGGGTCGCCACAATGGGTGAGTGTCGCAGAGCGCTCGTTCTTGCAGCCAGCACCAGCAAGCAGCTCCCGGGCAGCGCCGCTCGCGTCGTTGCTCGGTCCGCCTCGCGGCGCGTGGGCTTTGGCGCGTGAGAGGCGATGATCGCTCGCAAGACCGGGAGCGTGCCCGCCAAGCGGGAGGGGGCCCGGGGACAACGCCTTCGGAAGGACGCGTTCGGCGAGGTCCGGTCCGGACTCGGAGCCCTTTGGGCAACGGATCCGGGTTCAGGGGGGAGGTGCCGGCTGGCGCCGCACCTGTCCGCCGATCATCACGAAATCAACACCGGTGGTGAGGGTGATGTCGTCGATGGGGTCACCGGGCATGGCGATGATGTCGGCGACCGCACCGGGCTTGAGGGTGCCGATGTCGTTGCGGCCGAGCAGCTCGGCGGCGGTGCCGGTCGCGGCCCGAAGTGCGCGTGCAGGGTTCAGGCCTGCGGCGACCATGGCTTGGAACTCGAGGGCGCCGTGGCTGAAGGGGAACATCCCGCAGTCGGTGCCGAAGGCGATCTTGGTCCGGCTCGCAGCGATTCGTCGCTGGGCCTCGATGATCTGCTGCGCGTCGCGTTCGATCTTGGCCGCGGTGTAGGGGGTGAGCTGCCCCTGCCCCAGGGCGAGGAGGTCCTCTTGGGTCATCTGCATGGTGGGCACGATGAACGTGCCTGCGTCTTCGGCCATGGCGATGGCCTCGTCGTCGATGAGGTAGGCGTGCTCCAAGCTCCGTGCCCCGCAGGCGATGGCCTGCTTGCAGCCTGCCGCGGCGCCGGTATGCACGGCGACGGCCAGGCCGAGCTGGGCGGCGGTGTCGCACAGGGCCTGCATCTCGTGGTCGAACCAGGTGAGCCGGGCGGGATCGTCGCCGGGGCTGAAGTAGCCGCCGGTGTTGGTCGTCTTGATCCAGTCGCTGCCGTACTTGTGCTCGCGTCGAACCTGGCTTCGGATGGCGTCGGGGCTGTCGGCGAGGACGGCGATCGGGAGGTTCCAGCGAGGTGGGTAGAGGCTGCTCACGTCGGCGTGGCTGCCGGTTGAGCCGATCAGGTGGGCGGCCACGACGAGTCGGGGCCCCTCGACGGTGCCGGCTGCGATCGCGTTGCGCAGGTCGATGGTGGGCCACTCGGGATCGGCGCTGCCGAGGTCTCGCAGTGTGGTGAATCCCTGGTCGAGGTAGTCGTTGGCGAGGCGCAGCCCGACCAGAGCCTTGGTGGCCGTTGAGTCGAGCAGCTGGGTGGAGAGCTGGGAGGCGTCCATGGTGAGATGGACGTGGCAGTCGATGAAGCCCGGGGTCACCGTGTGGCCGCCGAGGTCGATGACCCGGGCTCCAGGGGGGCGAGAGACGGCGGGGGCGAGCTGGGCGATCTCTGCGTCCTTGACGAGGATCTCGATCGGGCCGCCCAGCGCATCGGCGCTCCCGTCGAAGTGGTCGCCGCAGACGATGACGCTGCCCGGATCGCCGAGCGTGACGGTCACGAGACTTCCTTTGAGTTCGAGCGCGGCGTCGCTGTGGCGCTCGGGTGTGAGATGGGGACGTTCAAGTTGAAGCGCACCCCGGCCATGCGGATCGAAAAGCACAGCGCGGCGGCCACGACGGCGATGGCGCCACCGGAGAAGCGGAACTCGAGCGCCAAGGCGGTGAGGGTGGCGCCGCATGCGGCCGGGACGGCGTACAGGCCGCTTGAGAGCACCGTCGGAACCCTCCTGATCACCACGTCGCGGACGGTGCCCCCGCCGACTCCGGTGACGGTCCCCGACACGACGGACTGGAACGGCCCGAGATGGGCGGCGAACGCGGTGGTGGTGCCCGTCACGCAGACCAGCGCCAGGCCGGCGGCGTCGAGCACGGTGATCGAGCGCTGCACGCGCACCCACAGCTGGCGGGCCAAGAAGGCGGCGATGCCGGCTCCGCCGCCGACGGCCAGGTAGCGCCAGTCTCTGAACGCGGCGGGGGGCAGCGATCCGATGAGCACGTCGCGCATGATCCCGCCGCCAAGGGCGGTGATCACCGCCAGGACGACCACCCCCACGATGTCGAGGTTCTCGGCCTCCATGGCGGTGAGCGCGCCGTTCAGCCCGAACACGAAGGTGCCCGAGAGGTCGAGTGCCAGCTGGAAGGTGGAGGCCGGCTCGGCACCGGTGCTACTGCTCGCCGGCTCGAGGCGGGGCGAGCCAGGCCAGCGCGGCGACGACCATCGCTTGGATCCCGGTGTCCAAGGTGGGCTGGATCACCGGAGCGAAGTGCGCCGAGTGGTTGACGGGGATGTCCTGGGCGACTCGACCTGCCTGCTCGGCCTTTTCGTAGGTGGCGGGGTCGATCCCGCCGATCCCCCAGTAGCAGTAGGGGACGCCAAAAGCGTTCGGGATGTCGCTGAAGTCCTCGCTCGCGGTCTGCATCGGGAGCGACCGGGCGCGTTCTCCGAAGTGCGACGCGAACGCGGCGGCGACCTTGTCGGTGGTCTCGGCGTCGTTGCTCGTGAGGGGGAAGCGGTCGAACAGCTCGTAGTCGGCCGGCTTCGGGCATCTCGACGCCTGGCACTCGGCGTCGACGATCCTCTTGATGGCGTCGAGGACCGAGGTCCGGGTCGCCTCGCTGTAGGTGCGGACGTTGAGCTCGATCACGGCGTGGTCGGGGATCACGTTGCTCTTGGTCCCCGCCCGGATGCTCCCGACGGTGACCACGACCGGCTCTCCGGGACGGGTCTCGCGGGCCACGATCATCTGGAGGCGGACCACGATCATCGCCGCCAGGACGACGGGGTCGACGGCGGCCTGGGGCATCGATCCGTGCGCTCCGCGCCCGTGCAGGGTGATGCGCATGCTGTCTGCTGCTGACAAGGTCGGTCCGACGTGGGTGCCGACGAGACCCGATGGTGCGGGAAGGACGTGCTGGGCGAGGGCGACGTCCACCTTGGCCAGCCGCGCCGCCAGCCCGTCGTCGAGCATCCCCCTGGCTCCGTCGCCGGTCTCCTCGGCGGGCTGGAAGACGGCGATGACGGTGCCTGCCCAATGCCCACGACCCGCGGCGAGCAGATGGGCGGCGCCGAGCAGGCAGGCGACGTGCATGTCGTGGCCGCAGGCGTGCATCACCGGCACCTCGTTGCCCTCAGCGTCGGCGGCGGTGGCGTGGCTGGCGTAGTCGAGGCCGGTGGCCTCGGCGACCGGGAGGGCGTCCATGTCGGCCCGCAACAGCACGACCGGCCCCTCCCCGTTTCGAAGCACGCCGATCACCCCGGTCCCCCCGACCCCGGTGTGGACCTCGATGCCCGAGGCCCCGAGGCGCTCTGCAACCTTGGACGCCGTCGCGTGCTCCTCGTGGGAGAGCTCGGGGTGGGCGTGCAGGTCACGGTAGAGGTCCGCCGCCCAGCTCCGGACCGCTTCGAGCCCCGTGAGCACAGCGGCCGTAGGTGTCGGGCTCGAGGGAGCGGCCATCCCCCGATTGTGCCCACATCGGCGGTCGCATGCGAGAAGTTCCTGGGACCGACCGGCGGTGACCTCGAAGACCCACAGGCAGGGGCGAACCTCATCGGGCTGCACCGCGCCGATCTCGAGAGGCCGACCGTGCAGGCTCGGCGAGCCGAAGCGTCAGGAGTCTGCTGGCGATCGGAGTCTGACACCGACGAGGTGGGCGAGGGTGTCGACGGCATTGACCATGAGGTCGGTCTCGCTGAGGATCACCATGTCCAGCGCCGTCGGGGTCGGATCGCCGGCGGCCTGTGGCGAAGCGCCCCTCAGATCGGCGGCGAGGGCCACCTGGGTGGCTCGCAACGGGGGGTAGCCAGAGGGAGCAGACCCCCTCTGCAGCGCGACGACCACTGCGGACATGGCTTGTTCGACCTCGTCGCCGAGACGGTGGAGGTCGGATCGGGTCGGACCGGCGCTCGGGAGCTGTCCGTGCAGGACGAGCGCGCCCCAGACGTAGCGACGCACTGCGGCGAGGATGCCTTGCGCCGTCTCGGCGTCGAGCGCGTTCGGCGAGGCCGGTTTGCGGCCGGCCGGCTCGCTCAGCCAACGATCGACAGAGGCTTCGGCGTTGGAGCGTGCCAGGCGTGCCGCGAGCCGCAGCCGCTGCAGTGCCGCCCGATCGGCACTGGCCGGGTCGGCCCAGGCGTGGAGGAGCGCGGCGCCGTAGCGACCGTCGATCTCGACCAGGTCGGCCAGGCGATCGACGACGTGGGTGCGTTCCCAGGTCGGCCAGGCGGCGTAGGCCGCCAGGGCCAGGGCCGCACCGAGGAGGGTGTAGAAGACCCGGTCGGCGGCGAGGGAGGGCGCCGGGGAACCGGTGAAGGCGAGCAGGACGACCACGAGCGACGCGACGCCGACGCTGTAGATGACGTAGTTGGCGCGAAGCACGGCGACACTCGCGCCATACAGCGCCACGGTGAGCACGATCAGGCCAGCCGACGACGGCGCCAGCACGGCCAGCAACAGCGTGACCAGCCCGGCGCCGAGGAGGGTGCCGACGCTGCGGCCCAGTCCCCGGCTCAAGGTGGCGGCGAAGTCGGGCTTGAGGACGATCATGACGGTCATCGGGAGCCAGTAGCCATGACCCAGGGGGAACAGGTGGGAGATGGCGACGGCCACCGCCAGGGTGACACCGACCCGGAGGGCGTGGCGGAAGACCTCGGAGGTGCGGGTGAGGTTGGCGCGGACCAACTCGAGGCGACCCCCTGTCGTGCCGGCGAGCGGAGAAGGCCGCGAGCGGCTCCGCACGGGGCGGCCCGTGGTCGAGGCGGTGGTCTCGGGCGCAACGCGCTGGTCGCCGGCGGCCACCGCCGTCAGCTGGGTCACTGACCGAAGCTGGCCCGCCAGCGCCGTGAGGCCTCCGACGGCATGGGTGAGGGTCGCGCGCGTCGAAGGCTCGGCGGCCAGCGAGCGGAGGTGCTCGATGGCGGTTCGGTACCGCTCGCGGGCCCACGGGTCGGCGATGGTGCTGCGCCCGTCGCGCAGTGCGGCGGCGACGCCGGCCAGCACGTCGGCTGAGGCGGTGATGGCGTCCTCGAGGTAGCTGGCGGCGTCGAGGGCGCCGGCCTGGCCTGGAGGCGTGGCGATGCTCGAGGCGTGGGCGAGTCGGGCCCGGGCCCGGGCGATGCCGGCCACCTCGAGGCGGATCCGCTCCGCCTCGTCGGCCAACGCCTGGTAGGCGGCGGCGGCGGCCCGGTCGCCCCAGGGCTGGGTTTCGAGGAGGGCGGTGCGCAGCTTGTCGAGGACGCCGGGATCGAGGAGGTCCGACGGGTCACTGGCAAGGGCGCGGAGGTGGGCAGCCAGCAGCCGGTAGGCGTCGCTCGACATGGCGCGCTCCACTGGGAAGCGCTGGAGGGGCCAGGTCACGGCCACGAGGACGATCTGGATCGCGCCGCCGCACAGCGCCCAGAGCGCATTGAGCGCGGCCTGCTCGGGGCTGAAGGAGAACTGGGAGAAGACGACCAGGCCGATGACGGCTTGGAGGCCGACCACGCCCGGTGCCTCTCCGAACATCACCAGGAGCCCGGCGGTGATCCCCCAGAGGGCGGTGACCGCGATGTCTGGGCCCTGCAGGCGGCCGACGGTCGCCCCGACGAACGCGGAGACGGCGAAGGCCGCGGCGGCGAACGCCATGATCTTCACCCGGCTGCGATAGGTGCCTTGCAGCGACGCCATCCCCGCTGTCAGCGCCCCGACCGCCCCTCCCACGCCGACCAGGAGGTGGCCGGAGAGGTCGCCGACGACCAGCGGGATGGCGATGCCCAGTGCGCAGCGCGCTGCGGGCACCATGGCCAGCTTGGAGCGCTCCACGCGGATCGCGTCGTGGATCGGGCGCGTCCAGGTGGCAGACCACTCGCTCACCGGGTCCGCCAGCCGCATCCGGCGCCGGTCCGGCCTCGCGCCCGCGCGGCTGGTGCGCCGGGCCGCCTCGGCGCCATGGCGCTGCGGGCACCGAGCGGGCGACGACGTCGCGCGAACGGTGGCCGCCCCAAGGCGAGAGACCGGCACTCGGTGGTGTCAGAGGCTCCATGGCGCTGGCCCCACCTCGAGGCGGGGGAGGGGCGGGTCGACGCGTTCGAAGCGCTCATCGGCAGCCATCAAGGCGCGGTGCGCCTCGATGGTCTCGGCGCGGGTTCGGGCGACGAAGCTCCGCCACCTAAGCACCTGTTGGTCGAAGGGAACGCCACCGACCAGCAGGACCCGGGTCGGCCCTTTGGCTGCCAGCGAGATCTCGGCCCGAGTGGTGCCGAGGCGAGCGAGATGTCCCGGATCGATGATCTGCGTCGAGGCGGGCTGCGCCGACGAGGGTGACGAGCGCGCCGCCTCGGTCATCGCCGGTCCGCCACCTCATGTCCTGGGACGCTCCTGTCTACGAGCACCATCATGGTGGCCGTCGGCGGCTTCGGCGTCGAGCACAGCGAGGACCTTCTCGGCGGCCGAGGTGATGGCGTCGAGCTCGCCGGGAGTGAGGGGGTCGATGAACAAGCGGCGCACCATCGCCACATGGTGGGGTGCAGCCGCCTCGATCGCCCTGCGGCCCGGCGCGCTGACCACGACGAAGGCGCCGCGGCGGTCGCCGTCGCAGCGCTCCTTGTTCACCAGGCCGCGTCCGGTCATGCGGGCGACCTGGTGGGAGAGCCGACTTTTCTCCCAGCCGAGGACTTCGGCCAGTTCGAACAGGCGGGCCCGGCCGTCGGGCTGGTCGCTCAGGGCGACGAGCACCAGATAGTCGGCGTAGGACAGGTCCGAGGTGGCGGCCACATCGGCAGCGAGGCGGCCGCTGAGACGCAGCTGCATGAACTGCAGGGCCCGCCATGCTCGTTGTTCGTGCTCGTCGAGCCAGCGGACCTCGGTCATGGGCTCAAGTCTACGGGGCGGAATAGTTGATCTGTCACCTATGTTGTACGACGTGTCAACTGCATGAAGGAGCAGCCCGATGAGCACGCCAACCGTCCCCGCCAGCCTGACCGGCAGCTACACCATCGATCCCGCCCACAGCCGAATCGGGTTCGTTGCCCGCCACGCCATGGTCACCAAGGTTCGCGGCTCGTTCAACGAGTTCGACGGCTCGGGCTACTTCGACGCCGCCAACCCGGCGAACTCGAAGCTGCAGGTTTCGATCAACGCGGCCAGCATCGACACCCGCAACGCGGACCGCGACGCCCATCTGCGCTCGAACGACTTCTTCGACATGGACACCTACCCGCAGATCACCTTCTCCTCGACGAGCGTCGAGCAGATCGGCGAGGCCCGCTTTCGGGTCACCGGTGACCTGACCATCAAGGGGGTTACCCGGCCGGTCACCGTCGACTTCGAGTACACCGGCAGCGCGGTGGACCCCTATGGCAACCAGCGGATCGGCTTGGAAGGAACGGCTGTCGTCAACCGCAAGGACTGGGGTGTCAACTGGAACGCGGCGCTCGAAGCCGGCGGCGTGCTCGTCAGCGAGAACGTCACCTTGGAGTTCGAGGTCTCCGCCATCCTCAGCGCCGAGGCCGCCTGAGCGAGCTCCGAGCGGGCGCCGCTCGCGACGTTCGACCGTTCATCTGAGCCCGCGTCGGGGCTCGCCCCGATCCGGGCCTACCCGAAGGAATCCCAATGCCGGTATCGCCTGTACGTCTCAACCATGCGGTGCTCTTCGTCTCGGACCTCGAGCGTTCGGTCCGCTTCTACCGCGAGGTGTTCGCAATGGAGGTCATCGCCCGGGAGCCGCGCGCCGACGCCGCGTTTCTGCGGCTCCCCCGATCGGGGAACCACCACGACCTCGGGCTGTTCGGTGTCCGAACCCCGGGCGGCCCGAAGCGGCGCGGCGCCATCGGCCTGTACCACCTGGCCTGGCAGCTCGACACCATCGACGAGCTGGCCACCGCCCGCCAGACGCTCCTTCACGCCGGCGCCCATACCGGCGAGTCCAGCCACGGTGCCACCAAGAGCGTCTATGGCGCCGATCCCGACGGCAACGAGTTCGAGCTGATGTGGATGCTGCCCCGCGACCACTGGGGGGCCTACGAGAGCTCCGCCCCCATCGACCATCTCGACCTGGCCGGGGAGATCGAACGTTGGAGCGGGGTGGCCACCGCCGGCCATGTCAGCACCGAACCCGCGACGGCCAGCGATCCCGAGACGATCCGGTCATGACCTCCTTTGCTGCACCGGTGGTGGCCTGGCACGCCGACGCCGACGCCGCGGCTCCCCTCGTGGTGCTGCTCCACGGGCGCGGGTCCAACGAGACCGACATCATCGGCCTCGCCGACCGCCTCCCTCGCGCTGCGGCCTACGCGGCGGTGCGGGCCCCTATCGGCGAGGGTGGCGGCTACGCCTGGTTCGCCAACCGGGGTATCGGCCGGCCCATCCCCGAGTCCCTGGCCGAGACCATGGCCTGGTTCCGGGCCTGGCTCGACCAGGTCGCCCCGGCTGGGCGGCCGGTCGTACCGGTCGGCTTCAGCGGCGGCGGGGCCTTCGCCGGCGGGCTCGTCCTGGCCGACCCGGACCGCTACGCCGGTGCCGCCATCCTCTCCGCCACCCTGCCCTTCGACGCCGGTGTCCCCACCACCCCCGGTCAGCTCGCCGGACTGCCGGTGTTCGTCGCCCACGGCGACGCCGACGATGTCATCCCCCGAGACCTGCTGCAGCGCACCTGGACCTTTCTGACCGGTGAGGCTGGCAGCCATACCACCGCGATGCGCGACCCCGGCGGCCACGGCCTCAGCGCCGGTGTCGTCGACGCTCTGGCGGAATGGCTCGGCCACCTGCTCAGGCTCGAGGATGTGTCCGCGTGACCGGCGACACTCGAGGCCAATTGCGAGCCCGAACGCTTCTCGCCCCTCGCCGACCTCTACCGACAATCCAGCGCCGCCGCCGGCCACCCGCCCCAGACGGCTCGGGGAGGCGTGACCAGCCACGTCTACGTGGAGGACACGCCCCAGGGCGCCCGCGACGCCTTCTAGCGCTCCTACTCGCGCTGCATCGGTGACAACATGCCTGCCGCCCGAGGCGAACGCCTCCCCCGAGACACCTTCGAAGCCTGGGCCGGCCCCACGGTGCGCTCTTCGCCGGCAGCCCGCAAGAGGTGATCGACAAGATCCTCTGGGAGGACGAGCTACTCGGCTGCGACCGGTTCCTCGCCCAGATCGGACTCGGCGGCCCCCCTTCGCCGAGACTGCCCGGTCCATCGAGCTGCTCGCCACCGAGGTCCTTCCGGTCCTGCGGCGCGAAGCCGCGCCGGAGCGCGCACTGCAGGTCGGATCGTGACCGCGATCCCCTCCGGCGGTAGCAACCGGGGTGCCCAGCTCTTTATACCTGAGCCCATGGGCTCCCAGGCGACAGACGGCCAGGCGACTCCCGGTTCGACACTCTTGGACCGATCCGCTCGGCCCACGTTGTGATCATCGCAGCGACCAAGGGGTCGGACCGTGGACGGCGCAGGCAAAAGGCGCGAGCCTGCAAG
>JAJZJC010000017.1 GCA_021810205.1 Actinomycetes bacterium | reverse complement strand
CAGGCCCCAACGGCTGAGCCGCCGCACCCCGTCTCGCCCCGGGCCCCATCCCCAGGGCTCGGGCGGGCCACATCCCCGGGGCCCGGGGCGCACCCCAGGCCCTGGCGGCGCGGGCGGCGCGGGCGCGGGTCCTGTCGGCGCGGGGGGAACGGCGCGCCGTGTCCAAGGTCCGACGAGCGGGCCCAGCCGAGCTCAGATCACACGGGCGACGCCGGCGGCACTGCCGATGTCGACGCCGGTGCTGGGGGCCGCACCTGGACACCGTGTGTCGCCATAAAGGCCTTTGCCTCCGCGACGGTGTGCTCGCGCCGGTGAAAGATCGATGCCGCGAGCACCGCGTCTGCTCCGCCGACGAGGGCACCTTCGACGAGGTGGTCCAGCGTGCCGACCCCGCCCGATGCGACGACCGGTACACCGACACCGTCCGACACAGCACGGGTCAGCTCGAGGTCGTAGCCGTCTCGAGTCCCGTCCCGGTCCATCGAGGTGAGGAGGATCTCGCCGGCACCAAGCGCCGCTGCCCGGGCCGCCCACTCGATCGCGTCGACTCCCGTCGCGCGGCGGCCACCGTGCGTGCACACCTCCCACATCGCGCCATCAGCGCGACGTCGCGCATCGATTGCGACCACCACGCATTGGGCCCCGAATTCATCCGCCAGCGCGGTGACAAGTGTCGGCCGCCCGAGTGCCGCCGTGTTGATGGCCACCTTGTCGGCTCCCGCGCGCAACAGTCGTCGAGCGTCCTCCGGGTCCCGCACCCCGCCCCCCACCGTGAAGGGGATGAACACCTGCTCAGCGGTGCGGGCCACCACCGACACCATCGTCTCGCGGTCTTGGTGAGACGCGGTGATGTCGAGGAACGTCAGCTCATCGGCACCCTCGCCGTCATATCGAGCCGCGAGCTCCACCGGGTCGCCTGCGTCGACGATATCGACGAAGCGCACCCCCTTCACCACCCGACCGGCATCGACGTCGAGGCAGGGGATCACACGGATGCTGCGCATGCGGCCACCGCCTCTCGCACGTCGATCGTGCCATCGACAAGTGCCCGCCCGACGACGACACCAGTGACCCCATGGCCCCATGCGTGCGATCGCAGCTTCGTGATGGTCCATAAGTCTTCGACGCTTCCCACACCCCCCGAGGCGACGACGGGCAAATCCGTCAGCTCGAGCACGGCCGCGAGGCCTTCGAGATCTGGCCCGGTGCGCGTACCGTCTCGCTCGATCCCCGTCACCACGATCGCAGCGAGCGGGGCGCCACCGAAGCAGGCGAGGAGTGTCGCGACGTCGCGCCCCGCGTTCGCCGACCATCCCCGGACTGCAGGGACCAGGGCGCCGTCGCCACTGCGCCGGTAATCGATACCGACGGCGACGCGCTCAGGATGACGCCGCGCGCACTCACAAGCGAGCTCGGGCGTCTCGATCGCTGCGGTACCGAGGACGACTCGGTCGATCCCTCCATCGAGCAGCTCGTCGACGTCGCCTGCCGTCCGGATGCCGCCACCTACCTCGATCCGAGCACCGGTCCGATGCGCGAGGTCGGTCAGTTCGAGCACCGTGGCTCGGTGCACGGGCAAGCCTGCACGCGCCGCATCGAGGTCCACGACGTGCAGCCACGGCGCACCCGCTTCGAGAAAGCGCGCTGCCACGGCCACTGGATCGCCGAAGTGCGCCGCCTGGCCGAACTCTCCTTTGACCAGACGTACGGCGTCACCGTCCATGAGGTCGATCGCCGCGAGCAAGTCCATCATGCGCCCCTCGCGGGCACGGAGCGAGCTTGTGTCGCGCGCTGGCCCTCTGCCAGTCCGCAATGCGTCACGAAATTCGACAGGATCCGCAGTCCGGACGCCCCCGACTTCTCCGGATGGAATTGGACCGCCCAGACATTGCCCGATTCGACGGCCGCGGCGACGCGACCTCCGTACTCACACGTCGCGACGGTCTCGTCCCCGATCTCGGGAGCGTAGGAGTGCACGAAGTAGACCCACGGTGCCTCGCCGGTCCCGGCGAGGAGCGCAGAGTCGCGTTCTCGCCGGAGCGAGTTCCACTGCATCTGTGGCACCTTCACCGACCCTGGGAGCCGGCGAACGGTCCCCTCGAGCACCCCGAGCCCACGCACCCCCGGGCTTTCCTCCGAGGCTGCATACAACAATTGCAGCCCTACGCAGATCCCGAGGAACGGCACCCCGTCGGCGATCGCCTGCCGTGCGGCATCACCCAGGCCGGTCTCCTCCAGCGCCTCCGCGCAGCGACCGAAGGCCCCGACACCGGGGAGAACGACGCCCGCAGCGCCGGCGACGTCATCAGGATCCGTCACGAGGCGCGCAGCCCCTCCGACGTGTGCGAGCGCACGCTCGGCTGACCGCAGGTTTCCGATCCCGTAGTCGAGCACTGCGATGGTCCCTACCGTGGAGCGGCGCCACCGCGTCGCAGCACCGCTGACCGGTTCGCTCGTGCCACCGATCATCGCCCGCTCACCACGCGTGTGCCGTGGCATGGTCGTCACAACCTGCCCTTGGTCGATGGCACCGCAGTACCCTCGACCCGGACCGCATCACGAATACAGCGCGCCGTGGCCTTGAAAACGGCTTCGACCACATGGTGCGTGTTGCGTCCCTCACGCTTCCGGACGTGCAGGGTGACACCCGCCGCCGTCACGAATGCCCGCCAGAACTCCTCGGCGAGCTGCGGGTCGAAGGACGGGGTCCCGAGCCCAGGAGTGTCCGGCGCGAACGGCACGTCATACGCGAGAAAGGGGCGGCCCGAGAGGTCGAGCGCCGCCTCGATGAGCGCCTCGTCGAGCGGCAGAAGGCACGACGCGAAGCGTCGAACGCCTACCTTGTCGCCAAGGGCGGCGGCGAAGCAGCGGCCGAGCACGATACCCACGTCTTCGACCGTGTGGTGCGCATCCACCTCGAGATCGCCGTGCGCGTCGACTACCAGATCGAGCCCACCGTGCCGACCGAGTTGAGCGAGCATGTGGTCGAAGAACGGCAGACCGGTCGACACCGTCGCGGTGCCTTCCCCCTCGATGTCGACAGAGACACGCACGGTCGTCTCGCCCGTCTTGCGCTCTTCCTCCGCATGCCGCGCGCTCATCTGTTCGCCTCCTCGGGCACCAGTGCCAAGACCTCCGCCAGTGCCTCGAGGAACCGCTCGTTCTCCTCGGGCGTGCCGACGGTCACCCGCAACGCGCCCTCGAGCCCCGGCAGCGTGGTGAAGTCCCGGACCAGCACGCCGCGGGCCAGGAGCCCTTCCCACGCGGCGCGCCCCGTGACGTGGCGCGGTCGGAAGAGGCAGAAGTTGGCGTCCGAGGGCCAGCATTCCACGTCGAGCGCCGACAGTCCTTCGACCAGGCGCTGGCGGGCCGCCCCGACGGCGCGAACGCGCTCCTCCATCTCGATCACGTGGCCGAGCGCGAGCAGGCCGGCCACCTGCGTCTGGACCGACACGTGGTACGGCAGCGCCGTGCGCCGGCAGCCTTCGACGATCTCGGGATCGGCAACGAGATAGCCGAGGCGCGCCCCGGCCATCGCCCAGGTCTTGGAGAACGTGCGGATGACCACGAGCCCGTCGGACCCAGGAGCGCCGTCCCGCAGGTCGAGCGCGGAGAAGCTCGAGAACTGGCCGTAGGCCTCATCGACGAGCAGCAACCCCGGCGCGGCGGCCGCCAGGTCTCGCACCACAGCGGGCTGCTCCGAACGCCCCGTCGGGTTGTTCGGCGAGCAGACGAAGACGATCTCGGGGGCAACCTCGGCGAGCAGCGCTCGTGCCTGGTCGGCATCGATGCGCAGTGTCACGTCGCGCGGCGCCCGGTGCACCTCCGTCGAGCTCAGCTCCGCGATGTGCGAGTGGAGCGCGTACGTCGGCTCGAAGACGACCGCCGTCCGGCCGGGCCCCCCGTACGCGAGCAGGAGGCATTGGAGCACCTCGTTCGAGCCGTTCGCACAGAACACCTCGTCGCGCGTCACGCCGTGCAGCGCAGCAATGCCTTCGCGCAGCTCCAACGCGTCCCGGTCCGGGTAGCGGTGAAAATCGATGCGCCCGATCGCTGCCGCGAGCTCCTCCTGCCATGCGGCAGGCGGCGGATATGGGGACTCGTTCGTGTTCAGGCGGACCTCGGCGGGGACTTGCGCGGAACGGTAGCCGGGCCGCCCCGCGAGCGACGACCGCAGCCCTATGCGCGCGCTCAACTGGGGAGCTCCCCTGCTCGCATCTCAATCGAGAGCGCGTGCGCCGCGAGGCCCTCTGCCAGCGCGATCTCGCGCACATGTCCCCCGAGCGCGGCGATGCCCGCAGGATCGACAGTCACCGCGTGGAGATGGCGGCGAAAGTCGTCCGCCCGCAGCGCCGAGGAGAAACGTGCGGTGCGGTCGGTGGGAAGCACGTGGTTCGGCCCGGCCACGTAGTCGCCCATGCTCGCAGGCGACCACGGACCGCAGAACACCGCGCCGGCAGCGCGCACGCCCGGAAGCAGCGACTCAGCGTCGTCGATGAGCAGCTCGAGGTGCTCGGGGGCGACGACGTTGGACACGGCGAGGGCTTGGTGCACATCGTCGACGAGGCACGCGTACCCACCGCTGTGGAAGGTTGCTTCGAGGTCATCGCGTCTCGGGGAGCTCGAGATGATCTCGCCGAGCACGTCGAGTACCTCTGCTGCCTTCTCCTCGGACCAGGTAACGAGCCATGCCAGGCCGTCGGGTCCGTGCTCGGCTTGGACTGCGAGGTCCACCGCGGCGTAGCGCGCAGGCGTCGTTGGACCCGCGATGACCACCACTTCGGAGGGTCCAGCGAAGGCCGCGGCGATGCCGACCACGCCCGACACCTGACGCTTCGCCTCGGCGACGTATCGGTTCCCTGGCCCAACGATGACGTCGACCGGGCGGATGGTCTCGGTCCCATACGCCATCGCGCCGACCGCCTGCGCCCCTCCGACGGCGTACACCTCGTCGACGCCTGCGATCGCCGCAGCGGCGAGGGTCGCGTCGTCGACCCGGCCGTCCGGTCCCGGGGGCACGCACAGCACGACCTCAGCAACGCCTGCCACTCGAGCTGGTGCTGCGCACATGAGCACGCTCGAGGGGTACCGAGCTCTGCCGCCCGGCGCGTAGCAACCTGCACGATCGACAGGACGAAGGAGCTGGCGGACGCGCACGCCGTTTCCCCCGAGCTCCCCTTCGCCGGCATCACCACCCTCCGCGCCCACTCCTGCCTCGAAGGCGTGATAGTCCGAGATGCGCCGATGCGCGACCTCGAGGGCTTCGCGCAAGGCGGCAGGGATCCTGCCGAGCGCGGCGTCGATCTCGACTTGCGGGACGCGCAGCGACTCGAGCACTGCGCCGTCGAGCTCTGCGGTGAGCGCGAGCACCGCCCGGTCACCGTCGACGCGCACCCGTTCGAGGATCTGTCCGACGACGTCGCGCACGTCGTGACCGGGCGCATGTGGCCGCGGAAGGATCCCCGCTAGGTCCGCTGCGCGGCGTCCGCGCACGTCGATCGTGGTCAGCAATCCGTCGGTTCGCTCGTCAGTCACAAGACTCACGATGCTACCGGGGCTCCGCGACTCCTCTGGATGCTCGGGACGTCGCTCGATCTCCGAGACACCACCGCGGCCAGGTGCCACGGACTGCCAGTGGGGCATGGGTCACTGCGCCCGGGGCATCATGCGTATATGTCCGCTGTGCGCGCCGAGCTGTCCTCCATCACGTCGACCCTTGCGGAGCTCATGCATCGGGTCACCGCGCTTGCCGAGCAAGCGCGCGACTCCCAAGACGCGGACCTCGCCGCGGAGCTGTTCAACGTCGAGCGGGGGCTGCACGGCGCGTTGCGGCGACTGGAGCGCGCGACCAGCGGCGACAAGGCGCCGTGAACCCAGCACTGCGTCCGTGCCTACACGGCGTACTGGACCAGCTCATGGCCGAGGACGGCAGTGGTGGAGCGCAGTGCCGTCTGCCTCGTGTTCACCACGGCGGCGTTCCGCCGCGCTGCCGCCTCCGCCGTCGAGACGGCAACCAGGTCTGCAGAGCCCACCCGGGAGGCGAGCTCCCCGGTGCGTTGGGCTCCCTCGCGTCCAAGCAGCTCGATCTCGGCGCCCGACAGCAGAGCATCCAGTCGGTCACCCCGGGTCTCGGTGCGGTACGCGTCTGCCACCGCTCCGACGGTGACGACTGGGACCAACCCGTAGGTGAGCGCGGCGCGGTGGAGTGCCCACACCATGCGGTCGCCGTGCGCGGCAGCCCGCAGCGCACCCACGCCGTAGACGAGCCCTTCTCGGGGGGTCACTGCCCGCTCACCATCCGTGGCACCCCAACGGCGCACTCACCGCACGCCTCACTGTCGCCGACGGACGCGTGACGCCATGCCCGAGACGCCCGAGAGGAGCCTGCCGAGGAGGGCTTCGCCCGCAGCGATCTCCTCAGCGGTCAGCTGGCCCGCCTCCGACTCCCATGCCGCGACCCCGCGCAGTCCCTGCCGCACCCGGAGCTGGCGCTCGGCGGCACTGGACAGCCAGGAGCTGAAGGACACGCCGTCCTCCTTCGCGGCGACCTCTACCGCCCGTGCGACGTCGTCGGCGAGGGATACCGACCGCTTCGTCACCATGTCAGCCATGGTAGCACCCACGGTGGCACCTCAATGCGGCTCTCCGCTCGCGCGACGACGGCGCCCACGTGGGGCGCCGTCGTGCGAGCGGGCCAGGCGGCGGATCCCGGCACGTCGCTCTGGAACCAGGTGGCGGGAACCGGTTCCAATATCATCATACAAACACATCCATGCGCGCGCAATTGTCGGCGACAACTGTTTCACACCTTTTCCAACCGCGGTGTTCGTGAGGGCGGGCTCAGCCGGGAGCGCAGCGGTGTTCGTGGGCGCGGGCTCAGCCGAGAAGGCGTGCCGAGGGGCACACGTCGGCAAGCGCACATGTCGGACACCGCGGCGTGCGCGCCACGCACACCGCTCGGCCGTGAAGGATCAAGCGGAGGCTGAAGCTCCCCCGCTCGGCCGGCGGGACGAGCTGATCGAGGTCCCGCTCGATCACGACGGGGTCCGCGGACTCGGTGAGACCGAGGCGCTTCGCGAGCCGGGCGACGTGCGTGTCGACTGGCAGCCCGGGCAGACCGAACGCGACGCTCCGCACCACATTGGCCGTCTTGCGCCCGACGCCCGGCAGCGTCACCAGGTCCTCCATATCGACAGGCACCTTGCCGTCGAATCTCTCGACCACCGCCTGCGACATGCCGAGAAGGCTGCGGGTCTTGGAACGAAAGAAGCCCGTTGAGCGAATCATCTCCTCGAGGCGCTCGGGATCGGCCCGCGCCAACGCGCGTGCGTCGGGATACTCGCCGAAAAGCGATGGCGTCACCTGGTTCACGCGCGCATCGGTGCATTGCGCGGAGAGGATCGTCGCCACGAGCAGCTGGAACGCATCGTCGTGCCGGAGCGCGCACAGCTCGCGGGTGCTGCCGGGATACGCGGTCGCGAGACGCTCGGCGACGATCTTGGCGCGACCCTTGGCGGTTCTTGGCGCGGGCATCCCCCGTGACGCTACACGGGCGCGCCGCGGCCAACGGGTCCCGGTACTGTGCAGCCGTGCCGACACTGCGTGCTGGGGCTGTCGGCGTCGACATCGACGTCGTGACGACACTCGACCCGACAGCGCGCGATGAATTGGAAGCCCTCCTCGAGCTCGCACAGGAGCGCGACGACTTTCCCAACCTCAGCGACGAGGCACTTTTCAGCATCGACCAGCTCGGTACGACCCTGTCGGGTGTGGAGCCGTCCGGCTCGCCCGCACCCGAGTCGGCCGTCTTGCTCGCTCGCAACCATGGCACGCGCGAGTTGGTTGGCTGCGCGGTCGTTGCTCGTCGCCGGGACCACTGGGATATCGAGATGGCCGTCCATCCGGACCACCGTACGATCGACCCTCGCCACCCTGGGGCAGCGACTCCTCGCAACCCCGGACCGAGCACGGGCGGCGCGATCGACGCGATCGAGGGCGTGCTCGGCGCCCTCCTCGACATGGCTATCGCCGAGGCAGCCGAGCGCGGCGGTGCCGCGATCCAAGTCTGGGGCCGCAATGCCGACCACGACCTCGATGCCGCCATGGCCGCTCGCCGGCTCGAGAAGACGCGCGAGCTCCTCCAGCTGCGCGCCCCTCTGCCGCCCGACGCGGCTCGCGACGCGGCATTTCCGCCTGTGGCGATCAGGCCGTTCCGTCCTGGCCACGACGAGCGCTCCTGGCTCGAAGTCAACAACCGCGCCTTCAGGGAGCATCCCGAGCAGTCGGCGTGGACGCTCGACGACCTCGCGCGTCGGGAGCGTGAGCCATGGTTCGATCCTCGAGGCTTCCTCTTGCACGAAGCTGACGGGAGGCTCGCAGCGTTCTGCTGGACCAAGGTGCACCGCAGGCCGGCGTTCGGGGAGATCTACGTGATCGGTGTCGACCCCGACTTCCAGGGTCGTGGTCTTGGCCGGGCGCTCACCCGGGCCGGACTCGGCCACCTCGCCGCGAGGGGCATCTCGACGGCGATGCTCTATGTCGAGGTGACCAACGCCCCGGCGCTCGTCCTGTACCGCTCGCTCGGCTTCACCGAGCACCACCGCGAAGCGCTCTACACCGGCGAGCTGCACATCGAGGGGCGACCGGCACCACCCCCCGCATCTGCCCAGGTGCCGGGCTCCTAGGTCGAGGCGCCCACCGCACGACCCACCCCGTAGGTCACCGCGGCGGCGACCGCGGCCACCGCGAGCTGCCGGAGCCCGTCGCGCACCTTCGAGCGTCCCGTGAGGGCCCCGAGCACGAACCCCACCGAGAACGCAGCAACCGCACCGATGACCACGGAGGCGACGATCGCCCCCGTCCCATGCGTCACAAGCCACGGGATGAGCGGTAGCAGCGCGCCGAGCCCGAAGGTGACGAACGAGCTCAATGCCGCGATGACGGGCGACCCGAGGGAGGACGGGTTGATCCCGAGCTCTTCGCGCGCGTGGGTCTCGAGGGCGGTCTGGGGATCGCGCATCATCATCTCGACGAGCTCGCGGGCGAACGCTGGGGTCAATCCCCTACGTTCGTAGATGGCTGCGAGCTCCTGGCGCTCAGCCTGCGGGCTGTGGTCGAGCGCCTCGCGCTCGACCTCGAGCTCGTGCTGGAGGAGCTCGCGCTGGGCCCGCATCGAGATGTACTCCCCAGCCGCCATCGAAAAGGCCCCTGCGACCAGCCCGGCGAGCCCGGTGAGCCGCACGAACGTGCCCCCCGGCGCAGCGCCCGCGACCCCCAGGATGAGAGAGACGTTCGTCACCAAGCCGTCGCTGATCCCGAACACCGCGGCACGAGCCCCGCCGGACTGGACGTCGCGATGATGTGCTTCCTCGTGCGGGGAGTAGGGGCGTGCCACGCACCGGAGCGTAGCGACGTCACGTCGGGGGTGCCGGGCTGGCAGACTGGTGGCGTGCCCCAACAATGGCCCCCACGCCGTCCCGAGCGCCGTCCCGAGCGCCGTCCTCAGTCACGGCCTCAGCGACAGTGGATCAACAAGAGCCAGCCGCAAACGCTGCAGGGAGCAGTCCTCTTCTCCTACCTGAACGCGGCACTCGCGGTGCTCTTCGCACTGTTCGCCGGACGCTCCTACGTCCTGGTCATCTTCGTGCTCCTCGCGGTTGCCGCGTATGGGATCGCCAACGAGCGCAAGGTCGGATACTGGGGCGGCGTCGTTCTCGCCTGCCTCTACCTCTTCTACGAGCTGGTACTGCTCGTCACCGGCGGCGGGTTCGGCTACATCATCGACCTGCTCTTCGCCGGCGTGCTCGTGGCCCTGCTGCTTCATCCCGAGAGCCGCCACTACCAGCGCATCTGGTTCCACTGAGCGGGGCACACGCACGCTGCCCTGCAACGCCCCCCAGGGTCCGACGTGGGCACTCGCGTCCTCCACGTGTCACGATGAGCGAGTTGCACTGACACCCGTCCGAGCGGGCCCGAACAGCGAGGAGCCACGATGACCACGACCGTCCAGGGCATCGACGCACTGAAAGGATTGGTCGGCCAGCACCTCGGCTACAGCAACTGGATCCGAGTCGACCAAGAGCGCGTGAACCTCTTCGCTGATGCGACCGGAGACCACCAGTGGATCCACGTCGACCCCGAGCGAGCGAAGTCGGGACCGTTCGGCACCACGATCGCACACGGCTATCTCACGCTCTCACTGATCCCGGTGCTCCAAGCCCAGATCATCCAGGTGGAGGGCGTCACGATGGGCGTGAACTACGGCTGCAACAAGGTTCGGTTCCCCGCGCCGGTGCCAGTCGGCTCCGAGCTGCGCATGGGCGCGACGATCTCTTCGGTCGACGACTTCGAGGGCGGCGTACAGGTCGCCATGGACGTCACGCTCGAGGTAAAGGACTCGGCGAAGCCGTCGTGCGCCGCGCAGGTGGTCTTCCGCTACTACGCGTGACCGGCCGCGACCTGCCCACGGGGAGGGAGAAGACCGCTCGAGTCCGGGCGATGTTCGACGCGATCGCACCGCGCTACGACGTGGTCAACCGCGTGATCACCCTCGGTCTCGACCAGTACTGGCGCCAGCGGACGGTCCGCGCGCTCGGTCTGCCCGCCGGCGCGGCGGTCCTCGACGTCGCCTGCGGCACCGGCGCGCTCGGCGAGCTCGCCGCCCGCGCTGGCTACCGCATCGTCGGCGCCGACATGAGCGCAGGGATGCTCGCCGATCGGCGCTCCCCGATGGCCGCCGTGCAGTGCGACGCGTCCGCGCTTCCTTTCACCACGAGCTCCTTCGACGGCGTGATCTGCGGTTACGCGTTGCGCAACTTCACCGATCTCTCGGCGTCCATCTCGGAGATGGCACGAGTAGTGCGCCCCGGCGGTCGCGTGGCGGTCCTCGAGGTCGCGACCCCGCCAAACCCGCTCGTACGAGCGGGCCACGCCATCTGGTTCCGCCATGTCGTCCCGCTGATCGGCGCCGCCCTCTCGGATCCTGACGCGTACCGGTACCTCCCCGACTCGGTCGCCTACCTGCCGCGCGGCGAGGCACTCAAGAAGGCGTTCCGTGACGCCGGCTTCGCCACCGTCGGGCAGCACTTCCTCCAAGGCGGCCTGAGCCAGATCATCGTCGGGACCCGGGCCGGTGTCGTCGGCGCCGCGGCCCCATGACGGCACGCGCACCCATGGAGGGCCCGGCGGCACGCGCCGCGCTCCCCGACCCAGGGGCCTACTCGGCTGTCGTGTCGCGTCTGGCCGGCGACGACACGGCCTTCGACGCGCTCGCGCTCGTCGCAGACGACGGCCACCTCGTGTCCGGACGCACGCTGACCGTCGCCGGTCATGGAACCGCTGCCGTGCTGGAGCTGCCCGACGGCCTCGAGGACTCGGCGACCTTGCGCGACGTGGTCGCCTGGCTCGGTGCCGTGCCATGCGATGTTGTGCCATGCGATCCTGTGCCGTGTGATCCCGTGCCGTGCGGTGCCGAGCCAGGCGATGCCGGCCAGCAGGGCACCGTGTCGCCTGGGGTGGTCGCGCTGGGGGTGTTCCCCTTCGACCGGCGCGCGCCAGCCTTCCTCGTCGTGCCCTCGATCGCATGGTGCCGCCAGGCTGACGGCACCATGTGGCGTGTCACTGTCTCGGGGGGCGACGCTCGAAGCTTCCCGACAGCGGTTGCACCCGGTGTCGGCACTCCTGGCGCCGCGGGTGACACCCAGGTCGCCACCGGCGCGTTCCCTTCGGTCGTCGAGCGACCGGCGGCCGCCGACTACGCACACGCGGTCGCGGCCGCGTTGAAGGAGATCGGCGCGGGCCGGCTGTCGAAGGTTGTCCTCTCACGCGCGCTCGAGGTGGTGTGCCAAGTGGCACCCCGCCCCTCCGAGCTGCTCGATGCCCTCTGGGGACGGGATCCGATCTTCTCACCATTTTCCCTGCCCGTCCGAGGAGGTCGCCTCGTCGGCGCCTCTCCCGAGCTGATCGTGAGCCGGATCGGCGCGACCGTCACTTCCCATCCGTTCGCCGGCACCGTTGCGCTCGGCGCGCTCGGCGCGCTCGGCGCGCTCGGCGGCGACGATCCCGCCGGACGCCTGTTCGCGTCGGCCAAGGACCGAAACGAGCACCGGCTCCTCGTCGACGAGCTCGCCGGAGCGCTGCGCCCATGGTGCAGTCAGCTCGACGTCCCTTCGGTCCCCTCGGTGGTGCCGCTTCGAAGCGACGCTCGGCTCGGCTCGCTGATCCGAGGCACCCTGCGCCCGATCGCGTGGAGCTCCAGCTTGGGCACCAGGCACAGTGCGCCGAGCGCCCTCGACCTCGTCGCCCTACTGCACCCCACGCCTGCTGTCGGCGGCGTGCCTCGCCCCGAAGCGCTGGAGGTGATCTCCCTGCTCGAGGCGGAGCCTCGGGGCTACTGGGCGGGCCTGGCCGGTTGGGTGGACGCAGACGGCAACGGTGAGTGGGTGCTCGCCATCCGCTCGGCGATCCTCGATGGCCGGCGCGCGACGCTGCGTGCGGGGGCAGGCATCGTCGAAGGATCCGACCCCACAGCCGAGCTCGCGGAGACGACGATCAAGCTCGCCCCGGTGCTCGACGCGCTGTTGGCGCACTTGCCGGGACCGGCCTGAGCCCGTCGGAGACCACCGCCGGTGGCCGGGAGGGCCGCGGCCCTGGCGCGCCGACCGGCCCAGAGGACGGCTCCGCCGGCGGCCCCGCCGGCTCGGTGTCGTAGAGCGGGATCTCCACCCCGAACACCGAGCCGCGCTCCGCTCCCGGGACCACCCACGCCCGGCCACCGAGAGACTCGGCGATCGCTCGCACGATCGACAGACCCAGCCCGGTGCCCATCCCGGTCCGAGCGCGGTCCGCGCGGTAGAAACGGTCGAAGGCGCGCGCCCGAAGCACCGATGTCAGTCCGGGACCCTCGTCGACGACGCGCACCACGCCCATTCGCCCCTCCGCACGGACATCCACGCGCACGGGCGTGCGCGGCGGGGTGTGAACGAGCGCGTTGCGCACGAGATTGTGCGCGACCTGGGCGAGTCGGTCACGGTCGCCGGCGACGGTCACCGGCGCAGGTGCGACAAGCTCGATCGGCCGCTCAGGATCTGCGAGCTGCGCGTCCCCCACCGCGTCGAGGCAGATGCGACGCAGCTCGACGGGAACGCGCTCGAGCGGCCGGCCCTGGTCCAGGCGTGCGAGCAGGAGCAGGTCGTCCACCAGGCCGCCCATGCGCGCTGCCTCGCGCTCGACACGCTCGAGCGCCCGCGCCTGCTCAGCCTCGTTCACGATCGCCCCTTTGCGCAGGAGCTCGGCGTACCCACGGATCGACGTGAGCGGCGTCCGCAGCTCATGGGAGGCGTCCGCCACGAACTGGCGGAGCCGAGCCTCGGACTCCGACTTCTCGGCGAACCCGTTCTCGATCTGGGCGAGCATCGTGTTCAGGGCGAGTCCCAGCCTGCCCACCTCGGTGCCTGCGTCCGAGGGCTCCACCCGTCGACTGAGGTCACCAGAGGCGATGGCCCCTGCGGTCTCCGCCATGTCCTCGAGCGGCCGCAACCCGCGCCGCACGGTCCACATTGCGAGCGTGGACAGCACGACCAGGACCGCCAGGGAGACGCCGACTTCGATGCGCACGAGCGAGCCGAGGGTGTCTTCGGTCTGGGCGAGCGGCATCGCCAGGACCAGGGTGCCCTGTGGGATCTCCGAGGCTTGCGCCCGATAGCTGTAGTCGTGGTGCGAGGAGAGGATGAAGGCATTGGGGTTCGGCCTGAACACGCCCGAGCGCGGGGCCTCGGGGTGGGACACTCGCACCGAGGTCGGGAGGACGGGTGCCGGGTTGGGGCCGCTCGGCGACCCCGACGGGCGGGAGACGAGGATCTTGCCCGTCCTCGAGACGACGATCACGTACACGTCCGTGCCGATGTGGTCGTCGATCGATGTTGGCGTGAGTGGCCTGTCGTGGCGGGAGACAAAGGCGAAGTAGCGGTCGGCCAGCCGCTGCGTGTTGCCGAGCTGGGAGTCCAGTCGACCGAGGAGGAAGGAGCGGATCGACGTGTACGTGATGACGTCCGCGACCGCAAGGCCGATCACGAGCAAGATGGCCATGGCCAGCGTGAGCCGCCGGTGCAGCCGCATCGGTCAGTCCTTCGGGAGCCGCAGGGTGTAGCCCACGCCCCGCACCGTGTGGATGAGCGGCGGGTCGTGCTCGTCGACCTTCTTGCGAAGGTAGCTGATGTAGGTCTCGACGATGTTCGCGTCGCCGGTGAACGAGCAGTCCCACACGTGGTCGAGGATCTCCGACTTCGACACGACGCGGCGGGGATTGTCGAGCAGGTACTCGAGGAGGTTGAACTCGGTCGCGGTGAGCTCGATGGAGGTCCCGTCTCGCCATACCTCTCTCGTGTCCACGTTCATCACGAGGTCCGCGAATCGCAGCTCCGCGCCCGCCGCGGCCTCGTGGCCCGCACGCCGGAGCACGGCGCGGATCCGGGCGACGAGCTCTTCCAAGCTGAAGGGCTTGGTCACGTAGTCATCGCCCATCCCGAGGCCGAGAACCTTGTCCTCCGTGGCGTCACGGGCGGTGAGGAAGACGACGGGGACATCGACCCCGGTCTCCCTGAGGCGTCGGCAGACCTCCAGGCCATCGAGATCGGGAAGCATCACGTCGAGCATCACCAGGTCGTGGCGGCCCGGCGCGACCATCGAGAGCGCCTCCCGACCCGTCGAGGCCACCTCGACCCGGAACCCCTCGAATCGAAGGGCCGCCGCAAGAAGGTCGGTGATGAACGGTTCGTCGTCGACGACGAGGATGCGCTCTCCTTCGACGGTCACCTGCCCATGATCCCAGATGAGCCCTAGGACGTGCGCGCCGCCCCGAGCCGCCGCCTCGCGCCCCGTACGAGACGCAGCACGCCCCACCACGCCACGAGCGCGAAGGCTTCGGCCACGATCACCCAGGACATCTTCGACTCGCCCGCGACCCGGTCGACGAAGCTGATCGGGACCTCGCTGATCCGGCCCCCGAGCTGCCGGGTGCGATAGGTCATCTCGATCTGGAAGCCGTAGCCGTCGGCGCGCACCCGGTCGAGCTCGATTCGCCGCAGGACCGAGGCGGCGTACACCCGGAACCCGGCCGTCGAGTCGGCGACGCCGAGGCCGAGGACGATGTCCGCGTACCGATTGCCGCCCCACGAGAGCAGGTGGCGGTACCACGACCAGTTCGGGATCTTGCCACCTGGGACATAACGCGAGCCGATGACCAGCTCGTACCCCTCCTCGAGCCTCGTGACTAGGGAAGGGAGGACGGCGGGGTCGTGGGAGAAGTCGGCGTCCATCTCGACACAGGCGTCGTAACCCGCCTCGAGCCCCCACCGGAAACCCGCGCGGTACGCGCTGCCGAGCCCCGACTTGCCGTGGCGCCGCAGGACATGGACCTCGCCGAGCTCGCCCGCCGCCTTCTCTACGAGGTCGGCGGTCCCGTCAGGGCTCCCGTCGTCGACGACGAGGATGCCGGCGCAAGGTAGCGCCCCGCGCACCGCACGCAGGATGGCCTCGATGTTCTCGGCCTCGTTGTACGTAGGGATGACGACGAGGACCCGCACGGCGAGGGAGTGTAGATCGGTGCGAGCACCGGCGATCGCACGAGAAAACAGCCGTCGTGGCGCGCCGCATGCCAGCATGAGAGGTATGGAGCATCCGTCGGACTCCCGCACGGCCGCGCGCGGAGACGATCCGGCTGGAAGCCCCGTCCCTTGTGCCACGACATCCGCCGCCCCGATCGGCTCCCCTCACTCGCCCACGGCAGCGAGCCCGATGACCGGGGACCCCCTGGGACCCGCCGCGTCGACGACACGCCGCCACGCCCGGCGAGCCCGCCTACTTCGGTGGTGGAAGTCCCCCCCGCTGCGCTGGGCAATCGCCGTCGTCGTGGTGCTCTTCATCCTCGAGTACCTCCTGCTCCCCGACATCGCCAACCTGCACCACTCGCTGTACCTCCTCGGCAAGGTGAACATCGCGTGGCTGCTCGTCGGCGTCGCCTTCGAGGTCTTCTCGCTCCTGGCGTACGCCGAGCTGACCCACACGGTGCTCTCGCCGGGATCGCCACGTCGCCGCGAGCTGTTCCGGGTGAACATGTCGAGCTTTGCCGTGAGCCACGTCATGCCGGGGGGCACCGCACCGGGAACCGCAGTCGCCTACCGCCTCCTCACGGACCTCGACGTACCGGCCGGGACGGCCGCCTTCGGACTCGCGACCCAGGGCGTCGGCTCCGCGGTCGTCCTGAACGCCATCTTCTGGCTCGCGCTGCTGATCTCGATCCCTCTCTCTGGGTACAACCCGCTCTACGGATTCGCCGCGCTGTTCGGGGTGATCTTGTTCGCGTTGTTCTTCGCGGTCGTCCTCATGCTCACCCGCGGCCAGCACCGCGCGGTCGACACCATCCACGCCTGGGCATCGAAGATCCCCGGCGTCCATCCCGACAAGGCGAGGTCGCTCGTCCAGACCGTCGCCGACCGCCTGCAGATCCTGCTGCGCGACCGCGCACTGCTCGTGCACGCGCTCGAGTGGGCAGCCCTGAACTGGATCTTCGACGCGGCGTCGCTGTGGGTGTTCGTGCTCGCCTTCGGTACCGCCGTGAATCCCATCGACCTGCTCGTTGCCTACGGCCTCGCCAACATCCTGGCGGTCCTGCCCATCACGCCGAGTGGCCTCGGCATCGTCGAAGGCGTGCTCATCCCGACCCTGGTCGGATTCGGGACCCCCAAAGCCATCGCGACCCTCGGGGTGCTCTCCTACCGCCTCGTGAACTTCTGGCTTCCGATCCCTGCGGGCGGGGGCGCGTATCTGTCGTTGCGCTTCGGGAAGGCGGGGAAGGCGCGTCGGCGCCGTCGGACACACCGTACCAACGGGCCCGCCGCCAACGGCTGAGCGGGCGACCGTTGGTGTTGAGGCGTCGGTGTGGTCAGGCGTCGGTGTGGTCAGGCGTCGGTGTGGCGAGGATCGACGTCCCGGCGACGCCTGGCGCGCTCGACGGCGAGCTCCTTCAGCCGCTGCTGGGAATCGATGCCCTTCACGGGGCGCAGCCGTTCCCAACGACGGTCCGGGTGCAGGATCCACGTGTTCACGTCGTCGGCGAAGGTGAGGTCGAGGATCTCGAGCAGACGCGTCTGGAGCTCGCGGTCGGTGACCGGCGCGAGCACCTCGATCCTGCGGTCGAGGTTCCGCTCCATGAGGTCCGCCGAGCCGATGTACAGCTCGAGTGGCAGCGCTTCTTGGGAGGCTCGCTTCGTTTCGAGGTGCGGCGCGTCGTCGGCGGAACCGCCGAATCGGAAGATGCGGGAGTGCTCGAGGAACTGGCCGACGATCGAACGGACGGTGATCGTCTCGGAGAGTCCGGGGACCCCGGGGCGCAGGCTGCACAGGCCGCGCACTGCGAGGTCCACCGGCACGCCCGACCGTGACGCCGCATAGAGCGCGTCGATCATCTCGGGATCCGTCAACCCGTTCACCTTGCAGACGATCCGTCCTGCCTCTCCTGCCTCGGTCTGGCGCGCGATGAGCTCGAGGAGGCGCTGGCGCAGGGTCACCGGCGCGACGAAGATCTGGCGGTAGGCGGACTGACGGCTGAAGCCGGTGAGATAGTTGAACAGGTCGCCGACATCGGTGCCGATCTCGACGTCGGAGGTGAGCAACCCGAGATCCTCGTAGGTCGCGGCGGTACGCGAGTTGTAGTTGCCCGTCCCCACGTGGCAGTAGCGCCGGATGCCATCCTCCTCACGGCGCAGCACGAGCACCATCTTCGAGTGCGTCTTCAGCCCGACGAGCCCGTAGACGACGTGGACGCCGGCCTCCTCGAGTGCCCGTGCCCACGCGATGTTCGCCTGTTCGTCGAAGCGTGCCTTCAACTCGACGATCGCGGCAACCTGCTTGCCGGCCTCAGCCGCCTTGATGAGCGAGGCCACGATCTGGCTGTCGCCCGACGTGCGGTACAGGGTCTGCTTGATCCCGAGCACATCGGGGTCCTCGGCCGCCTGCGCGACGAACGCTTCCACCGACGTGGCGAACGAGTCGTAGGGGTGGTGAACCAGCACATCGCGCTCGGCGAGGACGCCAAAGAGGTTCATGGGCTCATTGCCCGCCGTCGCCAGGTGTGGCGGCGTCATCGGCGTCCAGTTCTCCGCGTGCAGATCGGGCCGATCGAGGGCGTACACGGCCCACAGCCCCGAGAGGTCCACAGGCGCATCGACCGTGTACACGCCGTCGGCGGGGACCTCGAGCTCGTCCCGAAGCCGCTCGACCAAGGTGGGAGTGACCTCAGAGGTGATCTCGAGCCGGACGGCCGAGCCAAAACGGCGGCGGCGCAGCTCCATCTCGACGGCCACGAGCAGGTCGTCCGCCTCATCCTCTTCGAGCGCGAGGTCTGCGTTGCGGGTGACGCGGAAGGTGTCGTGCTCCCCGATGGTCATCCCGGGGAAGAGGGCGTCGAGATGGGCCGCGATCACCTGTTCGAGCGGGACGAAGCGCTCCCCGTCGGGCATCACCACGAATCGGGGCAGGACAGGCGGCACCTTCACCCGGGCGATGCGCTGGTCACCGGTCCCGGGATCGCCCACCTCGACGAGCAGGTTCAGCGAAAGGTTCGAGATGTAGGGGAACGGGTGGCCAGGGTCGACGGCGAGCGGCGTGAGCACGGGGTAGATCTGCTTGTAGAACACGTCGACCAGGAACGTGCGGTCCTCGTCATCGAGCGAGGGCCAGTCGGACCAGCGGATGCCCGCCTGGGCGAGGAGGGGCACGATGACCTCGAGGAAGATCGAGTCCTGCCGGGCGACGAGCGTCACGACACGGTCCCGGACTGCTGCGAGCTGCTCTGAGGGCCTGAGGCCGTCGACCGAGCGCGCACGCACGCCGGCGAGGACCTTGTCCTGTAGACCCGCCACGCGTACCTGGAAGAACTCGTCGAGGGCCTCGGAGAAGATCGCCATGAACTTCACCTGCTCCATGAGCGGCAGGCGGGCGTCCTCGGCCAGGTCGAGCAGCCTGTCCAAGAAGTCCAGCCGAGAGAGCTCTTTGTTCGTGTAGCGCCCGTAGCCGTACGCGGCGATCCCGTCGTCGACGGGCACGGTACGGCGCTCCCCGGCGAGCGACTCCTCGCGCGAGGAAGGCACGCCGCCACCAAGGGGCGCCGGCGCGACGGCGGCAAGGCCGGTGGACGGATGGTGCCCCGGACCCGTTCGGCCGGTCACCAGGTCCGAGGTCACCGGCACGCCGCCGCGACGTTCGGAGGCGTGTGCTGGTGTGCCATGAAGCTGCCTCGACACTACTACGCCCCGCTACGCTCTCGACGGTGGCGACCACAGCAGCGCTCCGTGCACCCACGACGCCGTCGGTAGTCCGACGCATCCCGGCCTGGCGGCGCGGGGCCAAGCCAAAGCGCCGTGCAGAGCTGGGATTGCTCGTCATCTCCTCGGTCATCACCGTCGCCCTGTACGTCGTCGCCGAGATCGGCACCAAGAACAAGATCCCGCCGCACGTAGGGCCGATCCTCGCGGTGATCCTGGTCATGGCGCTTGCCGGGCACCTGGCCAACCGCTGGCTGGCACCGAACGCGAACTCGGTGATCCTGCCCCTCGCGGCGCTCTTGAACGGCGTCGGCTACGTCGTGATCGTTCGCTGGACACCGCCAGCGGCGAAGCTCCAGGCGACCTGGGCGGCGCTCGGCATCCTGTGTTACATCGCGACCCTCTTCATCATCCACCACTCACGGGACTTGGACCGGTACCGCTACCTGCTGTTGCTGGCAGCCGTGGTGCTGCTGGTACTCCCCCTCGTCCCCCATCTGGGAAAGACAGTGACAGGGGCGAAGCTGTGGGTCGGGTTCGGCCGCATCGAGTTCCAGCCGGTCGAGATCGCGAAGATCCTGCTCGTGATCTTCTTCGCGTCCTATTTCGCACAGAACAAAGAGCTCCTCTCCATCCCAACGGCGCGAATCCGGGATCGCCTGGTGCTCGATCCCCGCCCGCTCGTCCCGATCCTGCTGTTCTGGGCATTCTCCATGGGCGTGATCGCGCTCGAAGACGACATCGGGTTCGCCATGCTCATCTTCACCGGCTTCGTCGTGCTCTTGTGGGTCACGACCGGACGGTGGGCGTACATCGTCTTCTCCCTCGTGCTCTTCGGCGTCGGGGCCTTCGTGGCGGCACACCTGTTCCCTCAGGTCCAAGGACGTGTGGACCTCTGGCTCCACGCCGCGCCGAACACGCAGCTCGGCGAGGGTTTCTACGCCCTCGCACACGGGGGCATCGCTGGCTCGGGGCTCGGCACGGATCCCATCGCGGGCAACATCTACGCGCTCACGAGCGACATGATCTTCGTGGCCATCGGCGACGAGCTCGGCTTCATCGGCGCGGCCGCGGTCGTCATCGCCTTCGTCCTCCTCGTCGGCGCCGGCCTCCGAGTCGCGCAGGCTGCTCGGTCGGACTTCTCCCGGTTGGTCGCGGTTGGACTGACCGCCACGATCGGCTTCCAGGCCTTCTTCATCATGGCGGGGGTTCTCAGGATCCTCCCCTTCTCCGGCGCCACGTTGCCCTTCGTTGCGTACGGCGGTTCGTCCCTGGTCGCGAACTACATCCTCATCGCGATCCTCATGCGCATCTCCGACGAAGGCGCCTCCTCGGTCACCGAACGGGCCATGGGCGTGTCACTACCGGGCGAGACCGACTTCCTCGTCGCGCCGTAGCGTCGGCTCGATGTCGCGCCTGTCGCGTGGAGGCCGTCGCGCGGCCGTCGGTGCTCGTCGCGCGGCCGTCGGTGCTCGTCGCGCGGTCGCCGTCGCGGTCGTCGGTGGTCGGCTCCGAAGCGCAACGCTGCAGTCGAGCACCCCTAGGCGCGCACTGCGGCATCGGCGGGGTCGTCAGCGTCGGGAGGGGGACCAGCGTACGGCAGGACGTCGCCCACTTCCATGAACAGGCGCTCGTCGGCGAGGATCGGCGCCGCCACCCGCCGACGAAGCGCAAGGGCGATCCCATCGCTCGGCCGGCAGGAAAGCACCTCCCTGCCTCGCGCACCGCTGAGCTGCAGCTCGGCGAGATAGGTGGCCCCAACCCGCCCCATCAGTCGCACCGCGAGCACGTCGACCGAGAAGCGCTCGAGTGCCTCGGCGAACAGGTCGTGCGTGAGGGGGCGAGGAGTCGGGCGCTGCTCGAGCACCGCGGCGATCGCCACACCCTCGGCCATACCCACCCGGAACGCCAGCTGCCGGTGGTGCTCCTCGACATCCTCGAGCACGATGGTCGGGAATTGGTCGGGAAGGGCCACCGTCACGGACACGACGGTCACGATCCGGAACCGGGGCACTGAGGCCGCAACGGGCTCGCTCACGGCGGGGCTCTCCGGGCTCTCCGGGCTCGCGGTGCTCGCGGGGATCGCGGGGTTCTCGGGCGTGCCGCCAGGCGTCGGTTCCGCCACGACGTCGGTGGCTACGCCGACCCCGATGCCAGCCTGGGCGCCAGCGGCACTCTGCGCAGGCTCAGCGGTGACGTCCATCCCGCTGCCTCGCTACCCCGCCCGTCTCGCGTAGACGCTGAGTGCCAGTCCGACGCCCGCGAAGAACGCGACGACCGCAGTGCCTCCGTAGCTGATGAAGGGCAGCGGGATCCCGGTGATCGGCATGATCCCCATGGTCATTCCTGCGTTCTGGAAGGTGCTGAACGCGATGAACGTGAACACGCCGACGCACACCAGGCGCCCGAACTCGTCACGGGCCAGCTGCCCGGCGCGCAGGACCCGCCATGCGACCACGCCGAGGACGGCGAGCACGCCGGCGCCGCCGATGAACCCCAGCTGCTCACCCACCGCGGTGAAGATGAAGTCGGTCTGCTGCTCGGGCACGTAGCCGAGGCTCGTGAGGGGGCCGTGGTTCAGGCCCGTCCCGTGGAACCCGCCGATGGCGATCGCCTCCTTGGCCTGCTGCAGGTTGTACACGGCGCCGGCCAGTGTGCCGGTCGGATGCTTTGTGTCCTGCTTCAAGAAGCTGGTGATCCGCAGGATCTGGTAGTGGTGCAGCAGTCCGGTCGCGAGCACGAACGCGACGACTGCCACGACGACGACCATCAAGAGGACGAGGACGCGCGTCGGGAGCCCAGCGACGGCGAGCATCACGAAGAGCACGACCGACATGATGATCCCCGTGCCCAAGTCGGGCTGAATCATGACGAGCCCGATGGGGACACCGCCGAGCGCGAGCAGCTTGACGAGGTCGACCCAGGACAACCCGTCGGGCCGTCTCGCGCAGTACGTCGCGATCGCGATCACCATGCCGAGCACCGCGAACTCGGACGGCTGGATCTGGATGGGTCCCAGTGTGAACCAGCGCGCGGACCCGAGCGTGTGCGAGCCCAGGTGGGGCACCATGACCGCCAACAGTATGAACAGCGACAAGCCGTAGATCGCCATCCCGATCGCTTCGAGCTTCCGGTAGTCGAAGAAGCCGAGCACGCCCATCACCACGATCCCGAGCATCACGAACAATGCCTGGCGCGTCAGGTAGTGCGTCGGGCTCGCCCCTGCGAGGAGGAGCTGGCCACGGGTGGCCGTGTAGACCATGACGACCCCGATGACGGCGGCCAGGATCGTGAAGAGCACCAGGATCGGGTCGACCACGATCGTCGGCCGCCGAGTCATGAGACGGCGCTCCGACATCGAAGCCGCCCGCTGGGTGCCGCTCCCCTGGCGGTACTGCGTCTGCACGGCGCTACGTTACTGGGCTGCCGGGCCGTTCTTGCGGCGGACCGCAGCGTCGACGGCCGCCCACATGACGTCGACGGGGGGTTCGAGCCCGGTCCACAGCCGCAACTGGACCGCCGCCTGGTGGACGAGCATCCCGAGCCCGCCGAGCACCGACGCTCCGCGGGTCATCGCAGCGGACAGTAGCGGGGTGATCTCCGGGTCGTAGACGAGGTCGACAACCAGCTGGCCCGGCCCGAGCAGCTCGGGATCGACCACTGGTGGCGCGCCAGCGGAGTCGGTGCCGGTCATGCCCACCGGCGTGGTATCCACGACGAGGTCCGCCCCTCGGACATCGTCCATCGTCCCGGGGCGCCCGGCGGCCTCGCCGAGCGCGGCCGCTCGCCGCGCGGCCGCAGGTGTACGGGCGACCACGACGACCGCCTCGGCACCCGCCTCGGCGAGCGCCGAGACGACCGCGCGCCCCGCTCCCCCGGCACCCACCACGACGCACCGCCGGCCCGCCGGCTCGAAGCGCGCCTCTCGTCGCAACGACGCCACGAACCCTTCCCCGTCGGTGTTGTGGCCGACGAGCTCGTCCTGGTCGCGTGCGATGCAGTTCACCGCGCCGAGCAACGCTGCGGTGTCGCTGAGCCGGTCGACGAGCTCAGCTGCACGCGCCTTGTGCGGCATCGTCACCGACACCCCGAGAAGTCCAAGCCCACGGATACCAGCGAGCGCATCGGACAGCCCTGCCGGCTCGACGCAGAACCCGACCGACACCCAGTCGAGGCCCAATGCGTCGAATGCCGAGTTGTGCAGTAGGGGCGAGAGGGAGTGAGCGACGGGGTTTCCGATGACCCCGACAACCTGCGACCCGGCCGACGGCCATGTCGTCGAACGTCGGGTCATGTCACTCGTCTCGTGCCAGAGGCGGCGCCGGCGCCAGTGGCGGAGGCGGCGCCGGCGGTGCCCGCTCCACTCGGCCTCACGCCAGCTGTCGCCCCGTTCGTGGTGTTCGATGGCTTCGCCGCGGCACCGTTGGCCGCCGCCTGCTGCTCTGCCGCGACCTGGGCTGTGTATGTGGCCGAGAACACCATGACACCTTTTCTGGCTGTCACGAGCTCGAAATACAGCCATGTGCCCGCCGGCGGTGAGGCAGCAGCGGCGAGCGCTCCCTCCGATGGCGTGCAGATGGGCGTCGGCGTGAGCCCGGGGTGCAAATAGGTGTTGTAGGGCGTTGTGACAGCCTCCTCTTTGGCCGTGACGGGCCCACCGTCTTGTCCCAGCGAGTACAGCACCGTCGATGTCATGTCGAGATGCATCCCGTCAGCGAGGCGGTTGTAGACGACGCGCGCCACGTCGCCCATGTAGCGCGTGAAGTAACCCTCCTTCTGCGCGATCGACGCGACGATGATGGCGTCGTACGCGTTCAGGCCGGCGATCGAGAACCCAGGTGGGAGGCCCGCCGCGGCGGCTTGCGCGTCGAATCTCGCCACCATGGCGCGTAGCAACGTCCGAACGTGCTCATGTGGCGTGATCCGGTACGCGCCGGTGCCGATCAGCCCTTCGAGCGATCCTCCAGGCGTCTGCTGGTACGGCGAGGGCACCGCGCCGGCTTTTGCCTCGCGCAGGAACTTCACTGCCAAGTTTCCCGGCAGTGTCGCCAGCTGGTTCGCCACCTCGGCGAGGGTCGTTCCCGCCTGCACGTCGAGCTGGAACACGTTCGGGCCCGCGTTCAGCTGTGCGTTCACGGTCGAGAACGACGAGTTCTGTCGAAACTGGTAGGTCCCAGGCTCGATGGTCGGCTGGCCATGGACCACGGCCCACAACTTGAAGGCGAGAGCGTTGCCCAGCACGCGGTCGTGGGTCAGCGCCCCGACGACGGCGTCGATCGCCTCTCCCGGTACGACGTGGACGATCACCGCCTTGCCCTGCGGACCCGACGGGCTCGCTTCCGCTTCGACCCACGCACCGAGGCCGACGAGCGCGAGCACGACCACTGCAACCACCCCTGACAGGACTCGCAACGGACCCTTCTTGCGCCAGCCCCGCGAGCCGCTCGACCTTCGCCTACCGTACCCACCCCCCGCTGAGCCCGCCGAACCCGCTGAGCCCGCTGAGCCCGCCGAGCGAGTCGGGCCGTGCCCGTCGTCCGGGCGCTGCGTCCGAGCACCGGGCGACGGGACGGGGATCACCACCTGCTGCCCGTGGGGTGGGGTGTCGTCGACGTGCTCCCCCTCGCTCATCGTGCATCCAGCCACGCCTGCAAGAGCACCGTCGCGGCCGCACTGTCCACGCGTGCCCGCCGCGCTCGAGTGCCCGTGCCTGCCGATGCGAGCCCTGCGTGCGCTGCGACCGTGGTGAACCGCTCGTCGAACGTCTCGACGACGACACCGCGTCCTTCGAGCGCGTGGCCGAGCTCGGCTGCCTCCTCCGCTGCCGCTCTGGCCGCCGGACCACGCCGTCCGTCGAGCCCCAGTGGCAGTCCGACCACCACCACGTCGGCCCCCACCTCGTCGACGATCTGCCCGATGGCCCGATGCTCGGCGGCACGATCGCCACAACGCGCGACGAGCGGACGCGGGAACGCGAGCGTCCCAGAGGAGTCGCTCACCGCGATCCCGATCCGGCGGGTCCCGAGGTCGACGGCGACCGCCCGCGTCACCGGCTGGCGCGCCCCTTGGTGGACCCGCGCGTCCATCTTCCCTGGGGAGAGTGCCACATCGCGCGCCACGCTATCGGTGCTGGCGCGGCGCCCTCGGGAAGGACCGCCTGGTGGCCGACGTCCTCATCGCCATCCCCGTCGATCCGCGTGGCGAGCGTGCCGGCGACGATCCCCCCGCCAGCCCCACCGGTGGAACTGCCGATGAGCCTGGCGGCACCTCTCCCAGCCGGTACCAGAGCTCCGCCTCCCGACGCTGCCGCTCGCTCCGGGCGGCCTCCACGGCGACCTGCACGCGCGCGGTCGCCTCACGAGCGGTCCGCTTGGCCACCTGTCCGGCGGCGGACGGGGAGATCGCGTCCACGGCACGGCGAAGCTGCCGGCGAACGCGGCGATGCGCCCACACCGTCCCCGCCACGCCTGCGGCCATGCCGGCGCCGAACCACAGCGGCCTGCGGATCATCGCGACCGCGACGCGGTGAGGGCCCGCGCCGCCCAGCGTCGGCGCGGGAGGCGCTCGACCGCATCCTGCTCGCGCGATGCCTCGCGCGAGGCCTGGCGCGATGCCTCGCGCGAGGCCTGGCGGGACGCGACCTCACGCACCGCCCCTCCGCTGCCCATCGGCGTGTCACGTGGAACAACCGCCGCGTCGAGCACGGTGATCGCGTCGCTCGGTTGGCGAAGACGGCGAAATCCACCAACTGCCCCTGCGCGCCAGGCGAGCACCTTCACCACGGGATTGGCGAAGGCCCGGCGTGCGACCGTTGCTGCCCGGTCGACGGTGGCGGTCACCGCCTCGGTGTCCGCCAGGACGGCGTCGACGCGGGCGATCTCGGCGGCTGCGTGCACCGCTGCCTGACGCGCGTCTTGTACCAGGGGCACGACCTCGTGGCGCAGGGTCTCGATGCCCCGCTCCAGGCGGCGGACTTGGCCAACCAGGACCGATGCCGCCACGAGCACGACCACCGCGCCCACCGACGCCACGACGGCCGCCACCAGCACCACGACGTCGGTGACGCTCACCCCATGACTCTATCGTCGGGCACGGTCGACAACGGGCACCGCTGCGTGCTCACGGTGATGCCCACGGTGATGCTCACGGTGATCTGCCCACGGCCCGGCCGGGGATCCCCGAGACCGTTGACGAGGAACATCTCGTGCCTGCTCTCGACCGATCACAGCGCGGCTAACGTTTGCTCGTGCAGCAAGCGTCGAGCGCGGAAGCTCGAAATCGCTTCCTTCCGGCGGTTTCGCCACGGCTCGTCGGCCTCGTCGCCCTCACCAAGCCGCGCATCATCGAGCTCCTGCTCATCACCACGGTCCCCGCCATGTTCGTGGCGTCATCGAGCGTCCCTTCCTTCGGCCTGGTGGTCGTCACCGTCGTGGGCGGCACCTTCGCCGCCGGCGGTGCGAACGCCTTCAACATGTACTACGACCGGGACATCGATGCCGTCATGGACCGAACCAAGTCGCGGCCACTCGTCTCGGGCGTCGTGTCTCCGACCGAAGCGCTCGTGCTGTCCCTTTCCTTGGAGGTCGCTGCCTTCGCGCTCCTCTGGTCCACCGTCAACCTCCTGTCGGCCGCGCTCGCGCTCGCTGCCGCGGTCTTCTACGTCGGCGTCTACACCATGTGGCTCAAGCGGCGCTTCTCGACCAATATCGTGATCGGCGGTGCGGCCGGTGCGGTCCCGGTGCTCGTGGGCTGGAGCGCGGTGACCGGCCACCTCTCCCTCTCCGCGTGGGTGATGTTCGCGCTGGTGTTCGCGTGGACGCCACCGCACTTTTGGGCGCTCGCGATCCGCCACCGCGACGACTACACCCGCGCGTCCGTGCCGATGCTCCCGTCGGTCGCCGACATCACCAAGGTCGTGCGCCAGATCATCGGCTACACGGTGATCGTCGCCGCGCTCTCGGTCCTGCTCGCGTTCACCACGCACCTCGGATGGGTGTTCGTGGGCATCGCCGTCGTGCTCGACGTCGGTTTCCTCTTCTACGCGGTCACGCTCCGAGGTGATCCGAGCCCGCGGCGCGCCATGCGGCTGTTCGGCTACTCGATCACGTACCTGACGGTGCTCTTCCTGGCGATGGGGGCCATCGCGGTCGTCCATCACCCCTGAGCCGGACTGAGCCGGGGTGAGCCGGGCTGAGCCGGGCTGAGCCGGGCTGAGCCGGGGTGGCCGCGGCCTGCCGCTACGAGCTCGATCTACTCGAGCGGATCGGCGTCGCCAGCGTCAGCAGGCGCTGCGCTCGGATCACGCGGGCGAAGCGCACGTTCGGCACCATGCGCGGACGGTTCGTAGTAGACGTGCCCCTCGAGGGCGTCGGGCCGGTACTGCTGGTGCACCCACCCGGAGGGGTCGTCGTGGGGGTAGCGGTACCCCACCCCATGGCCGATGGACGCGGCGCTGGGATAATGGGCGTCGCGCAGGTGCGCAGGCACTTCGGCGCGCACCGCGCTGCGGACGTCCTCGCGCGCCTTGCCCAGTGCGATGGTGACCCGGTTCGACTTCGGCGCGCATGCGAGGTACACGACCGCCTGGGCGAGGTTCAGTGCCGCCTCGGGAAGTCCCACCCACTCCACCGCACGAGCCGCCGCGTCGGCGACCACCAGCGCCTGGGGGTCGGCCATCCCGACATCCTCGCTCGCCAGGATGACGAGCCTGCGGGCGATGAAACGGGCGTCCTCGCCGGCGTCGAGCATGCGCGCCATCCAGTAGAGCCCAGCGTCGGCGTCAGAGCCCCGGACGCTCTTGATGAAGGCGCTCACCTGATCGTAGTGCTCGTCCCGGCCCTGGTGGAAGAGCCGTCCCGCACGCGCGCGCACCACGTCGTCGAGCGTGACGGCGACCTGCGACGACCCTTGGGCCCGGGCGGCCGCGAGCGCGACCGCGACCTCGAGGGTGGTGAGCGCCGAGCGGGCGTCTCCCTCTGCGGCACCGATGAGCGCGTCCACGGCGTCGCCGTCGGCCACGGCTCCTTCGGCCCCGAGCCCCCGCGCGATGAGGACGGTCATGTCCTCGTCGCTGAGCGGCTCGAGGCGCCAGAGCGTCGCGCGGCTCATGAGGGGTGGGTTCACCTCGAAGAACGGGTTCTCCGTGGTGGCTCCGACCAGTACCACGAGGCCGTCTTCGACCGCGGGCAGCAAGACGTCTTGCTGTGCCTTGTTGAACCGGTGCACCTCGTCGACGAACAGGATGGTGCCCCGTCCCTGCTCTCCCAGCCGACGGCGGGCGGCGTCGATCGCCTCGCGCACGTCCTTCACCCCGGCGGCGACGGCCGAGATTGGCACGAACTCCTTCGAGGTGCCCTCGGCGAGCAGCCGTGCAAGGGTCGTCTTGCCGGTGCCCGGCGGGCCCCACAGCACTACCGAGCCCAGGCGGTCGGCTTCGACCAGGACCCGCAGTGGCGCTCCCGGACCCACGAGGTGGCGCTGGCCCACCACTTCGTCGAGCGAACGAGGTCGCAGGCGCGCGGCCAGGGGCGCACGAGACCGCAACCGTTCTTCGGCAGCGGCCTCGAACAACCCGGTCATCGCGCAGCGATCCGGAGCCCCAGCTCGGCGAGGGAGGATGCGCTGAGGGGCTTGGGCGCCCCGGTGAGCGGATCGGCTCCCGACTGGGTCTTCGGGAACGCGATCACTTCTCGGATGCTCTCTTCCCCGGCGAAGATGGCGACGAGCCGGTCGACGCCGAAGGCGAAGCCTGCGTGCGGGGGCGCCCCGTAGCGGAAGGCGCCCATGAGGAAGCCGAAGCGGGACTCTGCCTCTTCGTCGGAGATCCCGAGCGCGGCGAACACCCGCGCCTGGATGTCGGCACGGTGGATCCGCACACTGCCCGAGCCGAGCTCCCAGCCGTTCAGCACGAGGTCGTAGGCCTGCGAGCGCACCGACAGCGGGTCGGTCGCCATGCGGTCGAGGTCCTCGGGGTGCGGCATGGTGAACGGGTGGTGCGCGGCAACGGGATGGCCGTCGGCGCCGATCGACTCGAACATCGGGAACTCTACGACCCACACGTAGCGGTGCGGGCCCTCGCCCACCGGGCGGCCCAGCACCTCGATACGCAGCTGCCCGAGGACCGTGCACGCGCTGCGGTGCTCGTCGGACACGGCGAGCACGAGGTCCCCTGGCACTGCCCCGGTCTTCGCGAGCAGCCCCTCTCGCTCGCCCTCGGACATCGCACGCGTGAGCGGCGACTCCAGCGCGCTCGCCCCGTCGGCGTCGACCACCCGGAACCACGCGAGGCCCTTGGCCCCGAGCGCCTTTGCCCGCTCGACCAACGTGTCGAGCCGCGAGCGGCTCATGGTGCCCCCGCCGGTCACGCGCAGGGCCTTCACGCAGGGTCCACCGAACGCCCGGACCTCGGTGCCGGCGAAGACCTCCCCAAGGTCGACGAGCTCTGCCGCGATGCGCAGATCGGGCTTGTCGGTCCCGAAGCGGTCGAGCGCCTCTTCCCACGTCATGCGCTCGATGGGCGGCGGCCGCTCGCCGGTCACCGCCTGCGCCGCGTCCAGCACGGCCTCGGAGACGAATCCCAAGACGTCTTCTTGGGTGACGAAGGACGCCTCCATGTCGAGCTGCGTGAACTCGAACTGCCGGTCGGCACGCAGGTCCTCGTCACGCAGGCACTTGGCGATCTGGTAGTAGCGATCGAATCCCCCGACCATGAGCAGCTGCTTGGCGATCTGTGGGCTCTGGGGCAGCACGTAGAAGTCGCCGCGGTGCAGGCGGCTCGGCACCGCGAACTCGCGAGCGCCCTCGGGCGTCGGCGCCCACAGAAGCGGCGTCTCCACCTCGCAGAATCCCTGGGCGTCCATGGCGGCGCGGATCGCTCGCACCACCGCGGCGCGCAGGCGAAGGTTCCGTTGCATCCGCGGCCGGCGCAGGTCCACGTAGCGGTGGCGAAGCCGCACGGCCTCGTCGACCTCGGCGCGGTCGTCGACGAGGAAGGGCGGCGGCTCGGCGGTCGCGAGCACCTCGACCGTGCAGTCACCGATCTCGACGGCTCCGGTCGTGAGCGCAGGGTTCTCCATCCCCTCGGGACGGCGTCGCACCACACCCGAGACCGCGATCACGTACTCGCTGCGTAGCTCGACCGAGCCCTCGACCACGCACTGGATGACGCCAGTCGAGTCACGAAGATCGACGAACGCGAGATGCTCTCCGTGCTCGCGGCGCCGGGCAACCCAGCCGCAGAGCCGCACGTGCGAGCCCACATCGTCGAGGGTCAGCTCGCCGCAGCGCCCGGTGCGCATCGACGTGGCGCCGCTCACGCGTCCGCCTCCCCGACACGGGCGGCGAGAAGGGTCGCCACCACGTTCTCGCGCGCGACGGCGCGCTGCGTCGCCTCCGCTCGAAGCGGGCGAACGAGGACCGTTCCCTGCGCGATCTCTTTCGGACCGACGATCAGGGCGACGGCTGCACCCGAACGGTCTGCAAGCTTCATCTGTGCCTTCATAGAACGTGCGTCGAACGCGCGATCTGCGCGCAGTCCCGCCAGCCGGAGGGCCGCGGTGAGGTCGCGTGCCGCGTCACCGCCTGCCACGTCGACGACGAAGGCGTCGAGCGCCGGCGGCGCCGTGGGCAGTGCGGACTCTGCTTCGCAGGCGATGAGGACGCGTTCGACTCCGATGCCGAAGCCGACGCCCGGCGTCGGGTCTCCTCCGAGGATCTCGACGAGCCCGTCGTATCGGCCGCCACCACCGAGGGCATTCTGCGCCGCGTCGATCGCGCCGGAGGCGAACTCGAACGTCGTGCGCGTGTAGTAGTCGAAGCCGCGAACCAGCCGGTGGTCGAGGGTCGCTGCGATCCCCAGCGCGCCGATACCCTCTTGCACCCGAGCAAAGTGCGCGCGACAAGGCTTGCAGAGGTGGTCGAAGAGCCGCGGCACGCCCTCGGTCGCCGCCCGGCACTCGGGACGCTTGCAGTCGAGCACCCGCATCGGATTGGTCGCCAAGCGCGCCTGGTGGTCTGGGCACAGCTCGTCACGACGCGCGTCCAGGTAGGTAAGGAGCAGCGCGATGTAGTCCGGGCGGCAGGCCGCGTCGCCCATCGAACCCAGCCGGAGCGAATAGTCGCGCAGCCCCAGGGTCGAAAAGAAGGTGTTCGCGAGCCAGATCACCTCCACGTCCAGATCGGCATCGGCCACCCCGAGCGCCTCGATCCCCACCTGGTGGTGCTGGCGGTAGCGGGCGGCCTGTGGGCGCTCGTGACGCAACAGTGGCGCGAGGTACCACGCCTTCCACGGCAGCGGTGGACGGTGCTGGACATAGGCGCGCACGACCGAGGCAGTGCCCTCTGGGCGCAGCGCCAGCATCTTGCCGTCGCGGTCGACGAACTCGTACATCTCGCGGCCGACGACGTCGTTGTCCTCGCCGATGCCCTTGCGGAACACGGCCGTGTACTCGAACACCGGGCTCTGGACGAGGCCGTAGCCCGCCGACTCGACGAGCGCACGGAAGCGATCCGCGACGGCCTCGAAGCGCCACGAGTCGGGCCACAAGATGTCGTGCGTCCCGGTTGGGGCGCGCAGCGCCTGCTGGTCGTCTGTCGACTGCGCCACTGCTACGCCTTCTTGCCGGGCAGTAGACGGTAGGCGTCGAACACGCCGTCGAGATGCTTCAAGGAGGCGATGACCGACAGCAGATGCGTCGGGTCGGCGAGCTCCACCTCGAAGGACATCCTGCTCACCCGATCCGCGGTCGTGGCAGTCCGCGACGCGACGATGTTCAGCCGGTGCTCGGACACCACACGGGAAACGTCAGCGAGAAGCCGTTCGCGGTCGAAGGCGAGCACCTCGAGGGTCGCGACGAAGACACCCTCGACTCCGCGGTCCCACTCCACCTCGATGAGGCGCTCCTGCGAGCGCTGGGAGAGCGCAGCGGCGTTCGAGCAGTCGGTGCGGTGCACCGAGACGCCACGGCCCTGGGTGACGAAGCCCAGGATCTCGTCACCGGGAACCGGCGTGCAGCAACGAGCGAGGTGCACCATCACGTCGTCGAGCCCCTCGACGTAGAGGCCAGCGACCGGTGGGCGCTGCCGCCGCGAACGGCTCTGGGTGAGGGCCGCCGTGGTCGGGAGCTGTTCGGGCTCGCCGATGCGCAGCTCACGTCCCAGTCGGTGGACGATCGATTGGGCCGACACCTGGTGCTCGCCGATCGCGGCGAAGAGCGCTTCGGAGTCCGTCAGGTTCATGGCACTCGCCACCTGGGTGAGGGCATCGGACGCCATCACCTTGTGCAACGGCATGCCCTCCCGGCGCAGGGCCTTGGCCAGCTCCTCACGCCCGGTCTCGATCGCGTCCTCCCGCCGCTCCCGGCTGAACCACTGGCGGATCTTGTTGCGCGCCCTGGAGGACGCGACGATCTCCAACCAGTCTCGCGACGGCCCGGCCGTCTGGGACTTCGACGTGAAGATCTCGACGGTGTCGGCGGACGACAGGCGGGTGTCGAGCGGTACGAGCCTGCCGTTCACCCGCGCCCCGATGCAGCGGTGCCCCACTTCGGTGTGGATCGCGTACGCGAAGTCCACCGGGGTCGAGCGCGCGGGGAGCGCGATCACGCGCCCCTTGGGGGTGAACACGTACACCTCGTCCTGTTCGAGGTCGAGCTTCAGCGCTTCGAGGAACTCGAGCGGGTCGGTCGTCTCCTGGTCGACGTCTGCGATGCGCTGCATCCAGGCGATCTCCGAAGAGGAGTCCTCGCGCTCTTTGTAGCCCCAGTGCGCGGCGATGCCGTACTCCGCCCGGCGGTGCATCTCGTGGGTGCGAACCTGCACCTCGATGGGCTTGCCGTCGAGGCCGATCACCGTGGTGTGCAGCGACTGGTAGAGGTTGAACTTCGGGGTGTTGATGTAGTCCTTGAACCGACCCTGAACCGGCGGCCAGATCGCGTGGATGGCGCCGAGCGCCGCCCAGCAGTCCTTCTCGGAGACGACCACCACACGCATGCCCACGAGGTCGTGAATGTCGTCGAACTCCTTGCCCCGCACCACCATCTTCTCGTAGATGCTCCACAGGTGCTTCGGGCGACCAGTGACCTCGGCATCGATCCCGGCGGCGCTCAGCCGTTCACGGACCGCGACCAGCACCCGCGCGAGGTACTCCTCGCGCTGGGGGGCCCGCGAGGCCACCATCTGTTCGATCTCGGCGTACCGGCGCGGGTGCAGCGTGGCGAACGCGAGGTCCTCGAGCTGCCAGCGCACCTGCTGGATGCCGAGGCGGTGCGCGAGCGGTGCGTAGACGTCGAAGGTCTCAGACGCCACCCGGCGTTGCTTCCACTCGGGCAGGACGGCGAGCGTTCGCATGTTGTGCAGGCGATCGGCGAGCTTGATCAGCAGCACGCGCCAGTCGCTCGCCATTGCAACGAGCATCTTGCGGATGGTGGCCGCCTGCTGCTCCTCCTTCGAGTCGAACTGGAGGCGGTCCAGCTTGGTGACGCCGTCGACCACCGCGGCCACCTTCTCCCCGAGCTGTTCGGCGATGTCGTCGAGCCCAAGGTTCGTGTCCTCCACCGCATCATGGAGTAGCGCCGCGGCGAGCGACGTCGCGTCCATCCCGAGCTCGGCGACGATGCCGGCGACTGCGACGGGATGCGTGACGTAGGGCTCCCCGGAATGACGGAACTGGCCCGCGTGTGCGATAGCGGCCATCTGCGCCGCCCGGACGATCGGAGCGACGTCCGCACCCCGATGGCGGGCGCAGAACGCTCGGAGCACCGGGTCCAAGAGCTCTTCGAGGTGGCTGGGCTCGGCGGGCGCATCATCACCCTGCAGCGCTGCGAGCGTCACCATTCCTTCACGCTACTCGCTGTCGGCTCAGCGACGACGCTTGCCCTTGCTCCCTTTTCGAGCCCGCGGAGGAGGTCGGCGACCCCCTGCGGGTCGCCCCGCGCCAGGTGCCGGGCGGTGTGCAGTGGTGCCAGTGGCGCCGTCGAGCGCCAGCGGTTCGGTCAGGGGAGCCGCGAGGGTTGCCGTCCCCGCGCGTGCCGGCTCCGCGGCACGCGGCGAGAGCCGAGCCTGTCCGGGCCGGAGCGTGGCCTTGCCTCCCCCGCCGTGGCGCCCTGCCGCACGGGCTGCCGGCGCGCCGGACGCCGACGCCCCCATGAGCGCCGCAGCCGCCCTCGGCGTGAGCAACCCCAGCCGCTCCCCCTTTGCTTCGATGCGTTGGCGCAACGCGGCGTAGCGAGGCTCGCGCTCCTTCAGCCAGGCGAGGATCGGTGAGGCGATGAAGATCGACGAGTAGGCGCCGGAAAGGAGACCGACGAACAGCGCCAGGCCGTAGGTGAGAAGCGTCGTCGCCCCGAGCACCTCTGCACCGATCAGGAGGATGGAGAGGACCGGCAGGATGGCGACGAGAGAGGTGTTGATCGAGCGGGCGAGGGTCTGGTTCATCGAGAGGTTGACCATCTCCGAATAGGTCATCCGCCCGCTCGCACCGAGCCCCTTGGTGTTGTCTCGTACGCGGTCGAACACGACGACCGTGTCGTAGAGCGAGTAACCGAGGATGGTGAGCACCGCAATGACGGTGTCAGGGGTGACCTGGAAGCCGAAGAGCGAGTAGACCCCGGCGGTCACGAGCAAGTCGTGGAGCAGCGCGACGAAGGCAGCGATCGCCATCTTCGGCTCGAACCGGATGCTGATGTACACGGCAACGAGCACGAGGAAGACGATGAGCGCGATCACCGCCTTCTGGGTGACCTGCCCTCCCCACGTCGGACCGACCGTTGTGACCGAGACGTTGTTCGCTGTGGTGTGCGCAAGCTTCGCGAGGGCGTCGATGACCCTGGTCTGCTCGGGACCGCGCGCCGACGTGCTCAGGGTGTTCAGGTCGGCGGTGACACGCACCTGCTGGTTGCTGCCGGTCCCGAGGAGCTGGACGGTGGGCTGGTTCAGACCGGCGGCTTCCACTGCGTTCATTGCCTTCACCTGGGTGACCCCCGGTGCCTTCACGGTCCAGGCCTCGCCGCCCTTGAATGTGATGCCGAGGTTCAGGCCCCGCACACCCAGCGAGACCACGCCGGCCAGGATGACGATCAAGGAGATGACCAGCCAGATCTTGCGGCGACCGACGAAGTCGAAGGACGTCTCCCCCCTGTACAGGCGCCGGAAGGGACCGACGTGCCTCGGGCCGCGCGGAGCCCGGGCACGCGCCGCGGCACGCTCGACCTCCTCCTCGGCGAGCGCGTCCTGCGAGACGGCGTCTGCGTCGGACCCGGCCGCCTGCTCGACGTCCTCCGAGCCACCGAGTGCCACCCCGTCGACGTTCGCGTCGTCGAGGTTCGCGCCGTCGACGTTCGCGTCGTCGAGGTTCGCGCCGTCGTGTCGCCCGTCGACGCCGCTCATGCCGCCTCGACCTCCGTGGGTACGGCCAGGCCACGCGAGATGCCCATGCGCCGCGCGCCGCTCAGCCGGTCGTTGCGTCCGAGGAGCACGACGAGCGGGCGCGTGAAGAAATAGGTCATGACGATGTCCATGAGGGTGGAGAGCCCAAGGAAGAAGGCGAAGCCCTTCACGTCACCGACGGCCACGAAGAACAGCACGACGGCCGCAGCAAGTGAGACGGTGTCCGCCGCCAGGACGGTGCGCCACGCGCTGGCGAAGCCCCGGTCGACGCTCGTGCGCACGGTACGTCCAGCGCGCGTCTCGTCTTTCAGCCGTTCGAAGTAGACGATGTACGAGTCCACCGTGATACCGATGGACACGATGATCCCGGTGACACCCGCCAGGTCGAAGGTCGGCGCAATCGACGTATGGCCGAGCGCGGAGATGATGGACCACAGGAGCGCAGCGGTCGCGGCGAGCCCGCTCACGACCACCACTCCGAGCAGTCGGTAGTAGACGATCGTGTAGATGAGGACGAGCACGAGACCCGCGATGCCAGCGATGAGCCCTGCCACGAGCGCCGAGTGCCCGAGGCTCGGGGAGACGGTCGCGCTCGTCTGCTGGACCAGGCGCACGGGCAGCGAGCCGTACTGCATGGCGATCGCCAGCTTCTTCGCTTGTGTCTGAGTGAGGTTGCCCGAGATCTCGCCCTTGCCGTGGAAGGAGCTGAACGCGCTCTGCGACGGCTGGATGATCGGCGCGGAGTACACCTGTCCGTCGAGCTCGATCGCCACGATCGAATGGAAGCTCGCCTGCGCGAGCTTCTCCCAGGCCGGTGTCCCCTTGCTGGTCAATGTGTAGGCGACGACCCACTTGCCCAGCTGTGTCTGCTGTGCCTGAGCTCGGGCAATGGCGTGACCCGTCAGCTTCGCCGGGCCGAGCAGGTAGCGGCTGTAGGAGCCGGCGCCGTTGATGGCCGGGAGGAGCACGGTCTTTGTCTTCGTGTCCTTTGTCGGCGCGGTGCTCGGGTAGGCCGCGAGGGATGCGTCCGGCGCGACGTGGTTGTCGGTGAATGTTGTGCCAGACGTCGGCGTCACGCGGAGGTTCGCGGCCGTGAGCGCCGTCGAGGGTGTGCACGACGGCAGCGGTGCCGTCGCGGGCTTGACCCCCTTGGCGCCCTTGCCCGCGAAAGGCGGCGCGCCGCAGAGCGCGGGGCGGAAGTACAGCTGCGCGGTCTCTCCGATGGTCTTGAGGACCTGCTGGCTGTTCTTGATACCGGGGACCTGTACGAGAATGTTGCCCCCCTGGGTGCCCACCGTGGCGCCCGAGACCCCGAGACCGTTCACCCGATTGGTGAGGATGCTCACGGTCTGGTTCAAGTCGTTCTGGGAGACCTTGTGCGCAGGCTTGTAGACGACCGAGAGCCCACCTGCCAGTGTGAGGCCGAGCCGAGGCGTCCACCGAGCCGCGAGCGTCGCGGCGAGCGAGCCGACTGCGACGACGATCACGATCGCCAGGCTGATCACCAGTGAACGCTGCCGTCGTGCCCGCGCGCGCGACGACGAGGGGGTCACGAGGTCGTGCCCTCGTTCTCCGCGCTCTCGGCGCTCCAGTCGTCGCCGGCACCAGGACCGTGTCCGTTGCCATCGGCGATGTCGTTCGCCTGGAAGTGGCCGTCCGCCTGCTCGGGCGGCTCGAAGCCCCCGTACGTGGCGACCTCGTCGGAGGCCTCGTCCGTCGCATGGTCACCATCGGCGTCGGTCACCATGGGCGGCTCGATCTTCTTCGAGATGGCGTTGCGCACGAGCACGAGCCGCGTCGGGTCGTTGCCGACCGCAGGGAACCCGACGGTGTCACCACCCGAGAGGATCGTCACCCGGTCGGCGTCCACCGCGATGACCCGGCCGACGATGCCGCCGACCGTCAGGACCTCGTCGCCCACACCGATCTGGGACTGCTGCTCCTTCTGTCGCCGCGCCCGCTGCTTTTGGGGCCGGATCAGCAGGAAGTAGCCGACGAGCGCGATGCCCACCAAGAAGATGATGAAGGTGCTGCCGCCGCTGCTGCTCTTGCTCGACGAAGCGGCCAGCAGTGCCGACATGGCTCCGGTCACATCGACCACCCCCTCAGGCAGAAATTCTCTTGGATGCTCACCCGCACAGGAGAGCCACGATACAGGGTCGGGCGCCCCTGCGGGACGCGCGGCGACCAGTGCGGCAAATCGTTCCAATCTGCAATGGCCAGGTAATGTTCTCCCCAAGGGGGCTGGTCGGAGGGCGGCATCGTGACAGTGCCGCCTCCTCAGAGGGCCTGGAGGTACCGCAGCCGTGGACCTGACGACCAAAAGAGCGGCCGTCGTCCTCACGATCGAGGACGACGGGGACGTCCGCTTCGTCTTGCAGACGATCCTCGAACGCGACGACTACCGGGTCGTGCAAGCCGGGACGGGGCGCGCCGGGCTGCGCGCCTTCTACCAGACACGTCCTGACGTCGTGATCTTGGACATGGCGCTCCCCGACCTCGACGGCTGGGAGGTCCTCGAGCGGATCCGGGACATGAGCGAGGTTCCCGTCCTCGTTCTGACCGGGCGCTGCGCGGAAGCCGAGAAGGTGCGCGCGCTGCACTCGGGAGCGGACGACTACCTCACCAAACCCTTCAGTCATGTGGAGCTCATCGCCCGCCTGCAGGCGATCCGGCGTCGTGCCCAGACCAGTGAAGTGCGCACGGGCTTCGACGACGGCCGCATCCGGATCGACTATGCGGCGCACCGGGCCTACCTCTCAGGGGTGCCACTGCCCTTGACGCCGATCGAGTACCGCCTCCTCTGTGCGCTCGTCCGCCACGCCGGCCAGGTCCTCTCGGCCGATCAGCTCGTCGACCTTGCATGGGGCGAGACCGGCACGCCGGACCCCGCGCGCGTGAAGTACGCAGTCCTCCGCCTCCGTCGCAAGCTCGGATGGGTCGACGACGGATCGCCCTTGCGTACGGTGCGTGGCTTCGGGTACCGCTACGAGCCAGCGCCCGACGTACCCCTCAGTACCCTGATGCACCCAGCAGCACCCTGACGAGCTCCGGCGGCCCGCGGCTCAGAAGAGCGCTGCCTCGGGGGCCGGCACGCCGATGTGGGCCCACGCTCGGGCGGTCGGGGCCCGTCCCCGCGGGGTCCGGTGGATGAGCCCCTGCTGGAGCAGGTAGGGCTCGTAGGCGTCTTCGATGGTGTCCGGCTCCTCGCCAACGCACTGCGCAAGCGTGGTCAGGCCCACCGGCCGGCCCGAGAACCGTTCGCAGAGCGCCTCGAGGATCGCCCGGTCGACCTTGTCGAGCCCGAGCTCGTCGATGCCGAACAGATCGAGGCCCTCCACCGCGGTCTCCCCGGTGATCGTGCCGTCTCCGCGCACCTCGGTGAAGTCACGCACCCGCCGTAGAAGCCGGTTGGCGACGCGGGGAGTCCCTCGAGCGCGCTCGGCGATCCGACGAGCGCCCTCCACGTCGATCCGCACTCCGAGAATGCGTGCCGAGCGCCGCACGATGGCCTCGAGGTCCCCGGGCGCGTAGAGGTCGAGGCGGCCCACGAAACCGAAACGGTCCCGGAGGGGCCCCGCCACGAGACCGGTGCGCGTCGTGGCACCGACGAGGGTGAAGCGCGGCAGGTCGAGGCGGATCGAGCGAGCGGTCGGACCCTTGCCGATGACGATGTCGATCTTCGCGTCCTCCATCGCGGGATAGAGCACCTCTTCCACCGACCGGTGCAGCCGATGGATCTCATCGATGAAGAGGACGTCGCCCTCCTGGAGGTCGGTGAGCAGCGCGGCCAGGTCACCGGGCCGTGCCAGCACCGGGCCAGAGGTGACGCGCAGGCTCGCGCCCATCTCTGCAGCGACGATGCCCGCGAGCGAGGTCTTGCCGAGCCCCGGGGGGCCGGCGAAGAGGAGGTGGTCGACAGGCTGGCGACGTCGTTGCGCGGCTTCGAGGACGATGCCGAGGTGCTCGACGAGGTCCGCCTGACCGACGAACTCCTCGAGGTGCCTCGGCCGCAGCCCGGCGTCGTACTCCGTGTCGTCGCCGGGCACCACGACGGGGTCGACGCTGCGGTGTCCCGCGCCGTCCGCCGGCCCGACGCCGTTCGGGGCGACACCGTCCCGGCTGTGCTCCTCGGACCCAGATTGGGCGGTCCGGTTCGCCACCAGCTCCTTTCGGACGGCCCGCGTCACCGCGCCGCCAGCTCCCGCAGCGCGAGTCGGAGGAGCTCTTCCACCCCGACATCGTCGCGCCGACCCTCGAGCGCTCGGCGGATCTCGTCGGGCCCGTAGCCGAGCTCCGCGAGGGCCGCACGGGCCTCGGCGCGTGCGCTCGGTCCGGGCGAGCCCGCTCCCGTGCGCTCGACGTCGGGCAGGTCGAGCCGCGCTTTCAGGTCGATCAGTAGCCGCGCCGCGGTCTTCCGGCCGATGCCCGGCACGCTGCACAGCGTCTCGGCGTCGTCTTCGAGCACCGCCGTCGAGAGCGCCGCAGGCGAGAGCGCGGACACGATGGCGAGCGCGAGGGACGGTCCCACGCCGTGCGCGCCCAGGAGGGCCTCGAAGCAGCGTCGCTCGTCGTCGTGGGCGAACCCGTACAGGACGATGGCGTCCTCTCGTACGTGGGTGTGCACGTGGAGGAACACCTCGCTCCCGATGGCGCCCAGCGCTGCCGTCGTCCCGGTCGGGACCGAGACCCGGTAACCGACGCCGCCCACCTCCACGACGAGCTCACCAGCGCCGCCGCGCGCGACGAGCACCCCGCGAAGAGAGCCGATCACCGCCCCACCGCCGCGTCGATGGCTCGCCGCAGCGGCTGCGCCGTCAGGTGGCACACGGCGAGCGCCAGTGCGTCGGCGACGTCTGGGGGGCGTGGCACCGCGGACAGCGCGAGGACCGCCGCCACCATCCGCTGAACCTGGTCTTTGGTGGCCCCGCCGTACCCGACGAGCGCCTGCTTGACCTCGTTCGCCGTGTACTGGACAACCTCGCACCCGCGCCCTGCGGCTTCGGCGAGCGCCAGGCCGCTCGCCTGTCCGACGGCCATGGCCGTGCGAACGTTGACCTGGAAGAAGACCTGCTCGACGACGACCACGTCGGGTTGGAGCTCCCCGAGCAGGTCGCGCAGCTCGTCACGCAGCATCCGAAGTCGGCTCGGGAGGCCGGCCGCAGGGTCGGTCTCGATCACGCCGGCTGCTGCCGCGCGCAGCACGCCGCTCGACCCCCTCGACACGAGGCCGTAGCCGCAACGAGACAGCCCCGGGTCCACTCCCAGCACGAACATGCGTTCGACAGTAGCCGACTGGGAGCGCCGGGCGGTGACTTCGGCGGTCGCGCCTGGTCGGTGGCGACGGTGCCGGCAGCCGTCTCAGCCGGCGTACCCTGCCATCACCGTCTCGGGAATGTCGTAGTTCGCGTGCACGTTCTGCACGTCGTCGTGGTCGTCGATCGCGTCGATCAGCCGCAGCACCCGCTGTGCCTCTTGGGGATCGGAGACCTCCACGATCGTCGTCGGCACCATGGTGAGCTCGGCGCTCATGAGCTCGACGCCCGCGGCTTCGAGACCGGCGCGCACCGCCGCCAGGTCCTGCGCGGCGCTGACCACCTGCCAGCGCTCTCCGGCATCGACCACGTCTTCGGCACCCGCCTCGAGGGCCGCCTCGGTGAGGGTGTCCTCGTCGAGCGCCCTGTCGAGCTCGACGACGCCCTTTCGCTCGAACTGCCAGCTCACCGCGCCGGGCTCGGCAAGCGAGCCCCCGTTGCGATTGAAGAGGTTCCGCAGCTCGGCCGCGGTCCGGTTCCGGTTGTCGGTGAGCGTTTCGACCAGGACCGCGACGCCGCCAGGGGCATAGCCCTCGTAGGCGACGGCCTCGTAGCGCGCACCGTCGAGATCACCGGTCCCGCGCTTGATGGCGCTCTCGATGGTCTTCATCGGCATCGAGTCGGCCCGCGCCCGCTCGAACGCAGTCCGGAGGGCGGCATTGTTGTTCACATCGCCGCCGCCCTCACGCGCCGCCACCTCCAGGGAGCGAATGTGCTTGATGAACCGCTTCGAGCGCGCCGCGTCCTGCGCTCCTTTGCGGTACTTCGTCGTTGCCCACTTCGAGTGTCCCGACATCGCGAATGTCCTTCCTCGTCATGCACCGGCCTCGCCATGCACCCTGAAGCCGTGCACCTCGCCGCGGCACCTCGCCGTGCCCGGGGCACTGGCGATGCTACCAATGGCCTCCCAACGGCCTACCCAGTGCCGGCCCACGCCAGCGGCCTACCAGCGGCCTACCAGAGGGCTGTGCGGCACTCCGACTTCACCATCTGCGCGAACAGTGCGTGCAGGCGGCGGTCGGTGGTCAGCTCGGGATGGAACGTGGCGCCAAGCACCTTGCCGTCGCGCAGCACCACCGGTGCGCCGCCGGTGCCCCGCCCTTCCCTCGCAAGCACGTCGACGCCCTCGCCCACCGCCACCACCAAGGGTGCCCGGATGAAGACCGCGGGAAGTGGCGCAGCGTCCTCGCCGCCCAGCTCGGGGCCCGTCGGCGTGACCTCTCCCTCGAAGGAGAAACGCTGGGGGCCGTAGCCGTTGCGCCGCACCGTGCAGTCGAGCACTCCGAAGGAACGCTGGTCCGCGCGCCCCCCCTCGACCTGGCGTGCGAGCAGGATGATCCCCGCACAGGTGCCGAACACCGGCAGTCCCTCGGCGATCCGCTTGTGCAACGGGTCGAACAGTCCCGAGGAGTCGACCAGCAGCGACAGCGTCGTGGACTCGCCGCCCGGGAACACCACGCCCGAGAGGCCATCGAGGTCCTCGGGGCGACGGACCCGGCGCGTGGGGACACCCAACTCGCCGAAGGCGGCCTCATGCTCTCGGACGTCTCCTTGGAGCGCGAGGACGCCGACGATCGCCGTCGGCTCGGACATCGCTACCAGCCGCGATCGGCCAGCCGCTCCGAACCCTCCAGCTCCGCCGCGGCCCGTCCGCGCATCGCCTCTCCGAGCCCGCGGCTGACCTTGGCAACGTGCTCCGCGTCGTCGAAGTGGGTGGTCGCCTCCACGATCGCCCTGGCACGGCGCGCGGGATCGTCGCTCTTGAAGATGCCCGAGCCGACGAACACCGCCTCCGCGCCCAGCTGCATCACCAGCGACGCATCCGCCGGCGTCGCGATGCCACCCGCGCAGAACAGCGGGACGGGAAGCTTCCCCGTCTCGGCGATCTCTTTGACCAGACCGATGGGCGCTGCGAGCTGCTTCGCCCACGCGAAGAGCTCTGCGCCGTCGGCCTGCGTGATCTTGCGGATGTCACCGACGATCGAGCGGAGGTGACCGACGGCTTCGACGACATCGCCGGTTCCCGCCTCGCCTTTGGAACGGATCATCGCCGCGCCCTCGGAGATCCGCCGCAGCGCCTCACCGAGGTTCGTCGCGCCGCACACGAACGGCACCGTGAACGCCCACTTGTCGATGTGGTGGGCCACGTCTGCCGGGGTCAGCACCTCGCTCTCGTCCACGTAGTCGACCCCGAGCGCCTGGAGGACCTGCGCCTCGGCGAAGTGCCCGATTCGGGCTTTCGCCATCACCGGGACGGTAACGGTCTGCTGGATCCCCTCGATGAGCGCGGGGTCGCTCATGCGGGCGACACCACCGTCCCGGCGGATGTCCGCGGGCACCCGTTCGAGCGCCATGACGGCGACGGCTCCAGCGTCCTCGGCGATCTTGGCCTGCGCCGCATCGACCACGTCCATGATCACGCCACCGCGCAGCATGTCCGCCAACCCGCGCTTGACGGTGAACGTCCCCGTCTCGCGGCTCTCGTTCGCCGTCGTCATGAGGACCATCCTACCGGGTCACCATTGGGCCAACGCTTCGGCGCGTACGTCGGTCGCGTCCAGCTCGCCGATCGGCGCACGCTCGGCCGGGCCGGCGACGCCGACCATGGGATCGATCCAGATCCAACGGGTCGCGGCCCACCGCCACCCGCAGAACGGCGAGTGCGCGGGGGTCGGGGCACCGGAGGGAGCCGATGCCGGCAGCGACGCAGCACGCGCGCCGAACGCCACGAGCGCGTCGCGCAAACCCGGCGGGTACCGCACCGCAAGGGCGGCAGCCTGGTCCGCTTCGTACTCCCTGCCCCGGCCGAGCGCGCGATGCAGGACGCGGTCACCTCCGAACGCCGCGGATACGAGCCCCGCCGTCGCGACTGCCACGGCCGACGCCGCGGCATCTTCGCGCTTCATGTGCACGAGCTCGTGCGCGAGCACGCCCTCGAGCTCGATGATGCCGAGTAGCTCCAACAGCCCGGTCGTCACGATCAGGACCGGGCGCGCATCCCGGCGCCCGCTCAGCGCGCACGCGTTCGGCACCGGGTCTTCGACGACCCAGAGCCGGGGACGGCGGACCCCGACCGTCGCGCTCAGCCCGTCGACCTGATTGGCGAGCGCGGGGAGCTCCTCCTCGCGCACGGCGTGCCCCCCGATCACCGCGAGCGCGATCCGGAGGGCCTCGCGCACGACCAGCGCGGCGACGCAGACGAGCACGACGACCGCCACGACCGCGCCGGCCGCAGTCCCCGCGACCCCGCCGAGCACGGCGCCGAGCACGACGGCGGGCACTGCCGCGCTCGCCGTCGCCAGGAGGAAGGTCCGGTTGCGGTTCGCCCGGACACGGGCTTCGTTGCGCCTGTCGGCTGCGAAGGGATCGCTCAGGGCGCCGACTACCGGGGAAGCCGGAGCGGCAGCGGCGCTGGTGCGCGGTCCCATGCCCGCTGCGCTTCTGCCTGGCCCATCGCCGGTGCTGGCCCCGTTCGAAGACCCGCGGCCCGCGGCGCCGGTGCCACCGCCGCCCCTGCCTGCACCCCCACCACTGCCCCCTCGCCCGCCACCGCGGCCACC
>JAJZJC010000016.1 GCA_021810205.1 Actinomycetes bacterium | reverse complement strand
GGCACGCAAGGCGCTCCTCCAAGCGCTCGTCCACGAGATCCGCGTCGAAGGTCACGACCGAGTTGTACCGTGGTTCCGCGTGCCAGGCGGCGCGGACCCGAAGGTTCGCGCCCTGGCGCGATCGGTGCACCCAGCGTTACACAAGTCGAACCTTTCATCCGTGCTCGCGGGCGACATGATCGTGCTGGCCGGCACCCACGCCAAGGTTCGGCGCGCGGGCTACCTCAAGAGGCCGACGTCGCAGTAACTCCGCGAGGCTGGGGCACAGATCGACTCTGTACGCTGGCAGGCCTCGGCGGGGGCGCGTGGGGTGGTTCTCGTGTACGCAGGCGCTCTCTCCGCACCTGCGACATTTGAGCGTCGATCTGTTCAGTCTCCTGCGGCCGTGGCATAGCAGGGCATTCACGGCGTGGCTTCACGTCGCCGCGCTGCCTCCCCCCTCCGGCGCTGGCGACGAGGGCGACGAACCCCGCACCGGGCACAATCCCCTCCTGAACGGCTTCGTCGATCGGAGCGTCGGTTGGGGCCTGGATGAGGGTGGAGCGGCTGGCCACGGGTTCGAAGCCAGCATGTCCGAGCAGTCGGAGATGGTCGGAAAGGGTGAGGAAGTGTGCGCTTTGGTAGAAGGGGTGGCCGGCGCGTCCCTTCTCCTCGTACCAGCGACCCCAGGCGCTGTCGCCGGGCACGAGGCCGACAACGAGGGTTCCGCCGGGTCCGAGCACCCGGCGGACCTCGCCGAGGAGCCCTTCCGGATCCTCCGCGAAACACAGGGTGACGACAAGGCCCACCGCGCCGAAGGCGTCGTCGGAAAAGGGCAGCCGCTCCCCGGCGCCCTGGACGACGCGCACGCCCCGCTTCGCAGCCAGGCGCAGCGCTGCTCGGCCGGGGTCGAGACCGACGTCTACGCCCAGCGCCGCGGCGAACCGTCCCGATCCGACGCCCACCTCGAGACGGGGTGCCCCGGTCCCGGAGAGGAACGGGCGGAGACAACCGAGCTCGAGGTCGTAGAGCACGCGCCCCGACGCCGTGTCGTACCAGGCGTCGTAGCGGGCGGCGAGCTCCTCGAAGGCAGACGTCACCGCCACGCTGCTCAGGACCGGTCGGCTCCCAGGTCTCGGAGCTTGCCGGTGACCTCCGCCAGCTTTTCTTCGAGGTTGCGCTGGCGCTCCTCGAGGATGCTCCGCTGGCTCGGTGCTTCGTCGTCACGGTCCCAGCGGGGGCCACCTCCGTGGCCGCCGCAGCAGTCCGATCCTCCGCAGCAGCCGTGCCCTCGGCCCCTCGGGCCTCGCGCCACGTCGTCTCGTTCCATCGTTCTCATGGTCGTTCCCTTCCGTTGTCCGTGTTGTCGATCTTCTCGGCGATGGCCTCGTAGCGCTCCAGCAATGCTGTGATCCGCACCTGGCCCGACCGGAGCGACGCCGCCCAGGCACCGAGCAACGCGGCGCCCTCGCCGGTCAGCTCGTAGATGCGCTTGAGCGGCCCAGGGGCCTCCTCGCTCCACGAGGAGGTGACGAGGCCTTCCCCCTCGAGGGAGCGCAGCAACCGGTAGAGGTTGCCGAAGTCGACCCTGCCCTCGTCGAGGAGCCCCTCGAGCGCGTCGGCGAGCTCATAGCCATGGCTCGGCCCCTCCGCCAGCAACAACAGCACGGCGGGCTCGGCGAAACGTTCCACCCGGGCTCGGACCTCGAAGCTGCCCGGGCCGACCCGGCAGCGACACCGTGGTTGGCGCTCGGTCTTCATCGTCGTCGAGTATAGGTGAAAGACACAGGTGTCGTACACTTCCTTCACCCATGCTCCCGCGGCTTGCCTCCGGCAGCCGTATCTGTTATCCATAGAGTTATGGAGTATAGGACCACTGGGCAGGGACGGGCTGACCTCTACGCGCAGCTGGCCCGGATCGGCAAGGTGGTGATGCACCCCAAGCGCATCGAGCTGCTCGACCTGCTCTGTCAGGGTGAACGCAGCGTCGAGGCGCTCGCCTCAGCGAGCGGCCTCAAGCTCACGACGGCCTCGGCTCACCTGGGTGTGATGCGCCAAGCCCGGCTCGTCGAGACCCGCCGGGAGGGGACCCGCGTCTACTATCGGGCGGCCGGTGAAGAGGTCTGCCGGTTCGTCACCGCGCTCGGCGACCTGGCCCGGGCGCGCCTTGCCGAGGTGGACCAAATCCTCCGGGGCATCGGCACCGACGCGCACGGCACCGAACGGGTGACCCGAGCCGAGCTGCTCGAGCGGGTCCGTGTGGGCGACGTCGTCGTCATCGACGTGCGACCCCCCGAGGAGTACGCAGCCGGGCACATCGCCGGTGCGATCTCGCTTCCCTTGGAGCACCTCGAGGCGCGACTCGACGAGCTCGACCCCACGGTCGAGGTGGTTGCCTACTGCCGAGGCCCGCTCTGCCTGCTCGCGCCCGAGGCCGTTGCCACCCTTCACGAGCGTGGACGCACCGCACGCTGCCTCGAGGACGGCCTGCCCGAGTGGCGACGGGCCGGGCTGCCCGTCGCCGCCGGGGCCGAAGGCCAGATGGAGCCCGACGACACGCGGTGGTCGCGATGACCGCCGCCGTAGGTCCCGACCTGATCTATCTCGACCACAACGCGACCACGCCGTTGGCCCCTGAGGCCCTGGACGCCATGTTGCCCTATCTGCAACAGCACTTCGGCAACCCCTCCAGTGACCACCCACTGGGCAAGCGCGCCCATCAGGCCGTCGAAGAGAGCCGGGAGCTGGTGGCGTCGCTCATCGGCGCGGCACCGGGAGAGATCGTGTTCACCTACGGTGGCACCGAGTCCAACAATCTCGCCATCCGCGGCTGCGCAGCATCAGCCCCGCCGGGCCGGCGCCGCATCGTCACCTCGCGGGTCGAGCATCCGGCCACGAGCGGTCCTTGCGATCTGCTGGAAAGCAAAGGATGGACGATCACCCGCGTGCCCGTCACGCCCGCCGGGACCCTCGACCCCGAGACCGTCGAGAATGCGCTCGCCACGGATGTGGCGCTGGTGACGGTGATGCTGGCACAGAACGAGACCGGGGCCATCATGGCGATCCCCGCGGTGGCGGAGGCCGCTCGGCGGTCAGGAATCGTCATCCACACCGACGCGGCCCAGGCCATCGGGAAGATCCCCGTCTCCGTCGAGGCCCTCGGGGTCGACCTCCTCTCCGTCGCTGGCCACAAGTGCTACGGCCCCAAAGGTGCCGGCGCGCTGTACGTCCGGGGAGGGACGACGCTCGAGCCCGTGATCCGCGGGGCCGGACAGGAACGCGGTCTGCGGCCGGGCACGGAGAACGTCGCCGGCATCGTCGGGCTCGCAGCTGCCTGTGGGCTCGCGCAGTCCCGTTTGACCGACGAGGGAGCGCGGATGCGCACTCTGCGCGACACGTTGTGGGAAGCCCTCTCGGAGCGGATCGTTGGCCTCGTCCGACACACCCCGATGGACACCGCTCTGCCCAACACGCTGACCGTGTCCTTCCCTGGGGTCCCTGGCTGGGAGGTGTTGGCCCACGCCGAAGGTCTGGCCGCATCGACCGGGTCGGCCTGTCACGTGGGACAGCAGACCCCCTCCGTCACGCTCCTCGCCATGGGCGTACCGCCCGACGTCGCGCTGGGTGCGGTTCGACTCTCGCTCGGCCACGACAACAACCCGACCGAGATCGCTACCGCCGCCGACATCCTCGTGACCGCTCACCAGGACGCGATCCGACCATGACGTACGACACCCGGGCCCCTCGCCACCACGAACCGCGAGTCACCTGCCGCCCGCAGCGGACCGGAACAGCCACGAGCCGGTGGAGCACCGTAGCCGGCCACCAGAGCCTCGAACACCAGATCCCCGAACATCAGGAGTGCCGATGAAGGTCCTCACCCTCTTGAACGACCCTCCCTATGGGACGGAGCGCTCCTACAACGGTCTGCGCCTCGCTGGCTCGCTCGCCCGGCGGGACGAGGTCGAGGTGCGCGTCTTCCTCTTCGGGGACGCCGTCGGCTGTGCGCTCGCCAACCAGAAGGTGCCCGACGGCTACTACCACCTCGACCGGATGGTGACCGCCGTCGTCCGCCACGGCGGCGAGGTCGGCTGCTGTGGCACGTGCATGGACGCCCGGGCCTTCACCGACGACATGCTCGTCGAAGGCGCCCGGCGCTCGACCCTCGAGGAGGTGACCGAATGGACGCTGTGGGCCGACAAGGTCGTGAGCTTCTGAGCACGACGCGGGCGATGCTGGCGTGCAGAACGCGCCTCGTGTACCGGCGACGGGTGGCGGCGACAATGCTGCACGCCAGCCGAGTCGCGCGCGGGCGCGGCGCTCCGGGCGTGGGGGCCGGACGATGACCGGGCGCGTGCGGGTGGTCATCGTCGGGGGCTCCTTCGGCGGCCTCACCACCGCCTACGAGCTGCGCCGCCGCCTCGGCCCCGAACGCGCGGCGATCACCCTCGTCTCGAAAGACGAGCGCTTCACCTTCGTCCCCTCGCTCACCTGGGTGGCGATGGGCAGCCGCACCCTTCCCCAGATCTCCTTCGACCTCACCGGGCCACTGGCGCGAAAGCAGGTGAGCTTCGCTCACGAGACGGTGACCGGCATCGACACCGAGCGGAAGGTCGTGACGACCACGCAGGCCGAGCACCCCTACGACTTCTTGGTCATCGCCACCGGGCACCGCAGCGCCAACGAGGCCGTGGAAGGCCTCGGGCCCTTCGACGGACCGGGCCACTCGCCCATGTCTCCCCCCGAGGCCGAGGAGCTCGCCGGCGCGGTGCGAACCCTCCTGGCGGACCCCGGTCCGGTCGTCGTCGGGGCCGCCCCCGGGGCAAGCTGCATCGGGCCCGCCTACGAGCTCGCCTTCGAGCTCGACCACCTGCTGCGCCGGCACGAGCTGCGCCACCTCGTCCCGATCACCTTCGTCACCCCCGAGCCCTTCCTCGGCCACATGGGCATGGGCGGCGCGGGCAAGATCCGCCAGCTCCTCGAAGGCGAGCTCGAAGAGCGCGACATCTCCTACCGCACCTCGGCGGCGGTGACAAAGATCACCGCTGACGCCGTCGAGCTTGAGGGGACGGGCGCCGTCCCTTCGGTGCTCTCGATCGTCATCCCGCCGCTCGCCGGGGTCGACGCCGTGGCGAAGAGCCCCGGGCTGGCGAACCCGAAGGGCTTCGTCCCCGCGGACGCCCACTACCGCCACCACTCCGCCGACGGTGTCTACGCCGTCGGGGTGGCTGTTGCGCTGCCACCGGTCGGAGAGACGCCGGTGCCGGTCAACTTCCCCAAGACCGGGCACATGACCGAGCAGATGGCCCAGATCGCCGCCTCCGACATCGTCGCTCGGATCGGGGGACGGGAAGGGGCGACCGCCGAGCTGTCGGCCCGCTGCGTGCTCGACATGGGCGACCGCGGCGCCTACCTGGCCGTCGACCCGGTCCGCCCGCCGCGCAACACGATCCCGACCGTGTCCGAGGGCCGCCGATGGCTGCTCGCCAAACGGGCCTTCGAGCGGACCTACCTGTGGCACGTACGCCACGGCCGGCGGATGCCGACCGCGCTCGGGTGGTGATCCCGGTGCCCGAGCGAGCGCGACCAGTTGCTCGCCCGATCGTCGCCTCGGCGGCACGCCTCGTCACGGCGGAGACCTCCACGCTCCACCGTCCGAGCAACGTCTTACCCCGGGCCGAGGAGGTGCTGGCGATCTGTGCCCATCCCGACGACGAGTCCTTCGGGCTCGGCGCGGTCCTCGCGGCGTTGTCGGAGCAAGGCGCCCGGGTCCGGCTGCTCTGCTTCACCCACGGGGAGGCCTCCACACTCGGTGACACCGACCGCCCACTCGGGGAGGTCCGGACCGAGGAGCTCGAGGCGGCGGCCAATACCCTCGGCGTCATGGCGGTCACGCTGCACGGCTACCCCGATGGACATCTCTTCGACGTGGCTCTCGAAGAGCTGACGGCGCTCGTCGACGAGGAGTCGGCCGGTGCTGGCTTGCTGCTCGCCTTCGACGAGGGCGGGATTACCGGCCACCCCGACCACGTGCGTGCCACGCAAGCCGCTCTCGCCTTCGCGGCGAGCCGCGGGCTGCCCGTGCTCGGGTGGGCACTGCCCGAGGTGGTCGCCGCCCAGCTCAATACCGAGCTCGGCACGGGCTTCGTGGGCCGGAGACCCGAAGAGCTCGACTTCGCCGTAGAGGTGGACCGGGCCAGCCAGCGCGCGGCCATCGCCCGCCACGCCAGCCAGTCCGGAGACAACCCCGTCCTCTGGCGGCGCCTCGAGCTCCTCGACACCTCCGAACACCTCAGGTGGTTGCTGGCGCCGACCGAGTGAAAGCTCACCGATAGTCGAGGCCCGACGAGCACCGACGCAGCACGGCGCGCGTCTCCATCCCCCTGACCGTCCCCAACGACCCGTCCCCGACCACCAAGGAACCCCCACCGTGACATCGAACCAACCCAGCCTGACAACCGAGGCCCCCCAGCCGACCGCGGCAATTGCCGCCCCAACGCATCGGCGTGGCCCGATGGCTCGGCTCGGCGCCTGGTCGGCCACGCATCTGCGCGCCGTGCTGCTCCTGTGGCTGGTGGTCCTGGGTGCCTTCGGAGCCTTCGCCCCGCAGGTCGAGCACGCGCTCGCCGGTGCCGGCTGGCAGGACTCGACCAGCCAATCGGTCCGAGCCCGGGCCATCATCCAACGCGACTTCGCCGGCCTGGGCGCCACCGCCCTTCAAGTGGTGGTGGTCGATCACCACGGGCCAATCGCCACCGACCCCGCCGCCCAGTCGGTCTTGACCAAGGTCTCGGCGCTCCTGCACGCCGATCCCCGCGTCTCCACCGTCGTGGCCCCCCAGCCCGGCGCCTCGCTGTCGGCGGACGGCAGGACCGGCGTCGTGACCGCCGGGGCCGCCGCTGACGCCAACGCCATGGTGCGGGCCGCCGACGCGCTTGCCGGACCCCTCGGCCGGCTCTCTCAGCCCGGCGTCTCGGTCACCCTGACCGGCGACAGCGCCCTGTGGGCCAACTTCAACTCCGCCAATCGCAGTGCCATGCTTCGCTCGGAGATGCTCTCGTGGCCGGTGACCATGGTCATCTTGGTCATCGCCTTCGGCAGCCTGGTGGCCGCCGGTCTCCCCCTGATGCTCACCATGGTGGGGTTGCTCGTGGCCGCGGGCGCGCTCGTCCTCGCCACGCACATCGCCCCGGTGTCCATCTGGGCGCTCAACTTTGCCTTGATGTTCGCCCTCGCCCTGGGGATCGACTACGCGCTGTTCCTCGTCGTGCGCTTCCGTGCCGCCCTTGAGCGGCGACGGGTGGCACCGGGCGATCGCGCCGGCGTGGTGGCCGCGGTGACCGAGACCATGGACACCGCCGGCAAGGCCGTCGCCTTCAGCGCCCTGACCGTGCTCGGCTCCCTCGCCGCCATCCTGCTCGTCCCGAGCCCTGCGTTTCGCTCCATGGCCCTCGGCATCATGTTGTCCGTCGTCGCCGTCCTCGCCGCCACGTTGACGCTCCTGCCGGCCGTGCTCGGCCGGCTCGGCACACGGATCAACGCCGGCCGGATCCGGATCCCCCGACGTCCCCGAACCAGGACCCGACCGGGCCTCGACGATCGCTTCCACGCCTGGGGGCGCCTGCTGTGGCGCCATCCCCTCCCCGCCAGCCTCGCCGCGCTCGGCGCGCTCCTCCTCGCCGCCGCGCCCGTCCTCGGGCTGCGAACCAACATGCCCTCGATCACCATCGTGCCGGCCAGCGCCAACGCCCGGATCGGCTACAACCAGGTGACCAAGGCCTTCGGGCCTGGCGCCCCCGGGACCCTGCAGGTCCTCGTCCCGGCCGCCCAGCAAGGTGCCGCGCTCGCCACGCTCTCCCACACGGCCGGGGTCGCCGCCACGGTGCCAGGGCCGACCCACGCTGGCTGGACGCTCGACCAGGTCGTACCGAGCACCGGGCCTTCGACGACGGCCACCGGCGCCACCATCGACCGGATCCGCCGCGTCCTGCCGCCTGGCACGCTGGTCGGCGGCGCCGCCGCCGAGAACCACGACCTCCAGCAGTCCCTGGCCTCGCACACCCCGCTGGTGTTCGGGCTGCTCGCCGGGATCGGCTTCATCCTGCTGCTCGTCGCCCTCGGCGCCCCCCTGCTCGCCGCCGCCGGGGTCCTCATCACCGCGCTGTCGGTGGCCGGGGCCTTCGGCATTGCCCGACTGATCTTCCAGGACGGGCACCTCTCCGGCGTGCTCGGCTTCACCCCCCAGGGCTTTGTCGATGCCTGGGCGCCGCTGTTCTTCGGAGCCATGGTCTTCGGCGTGGCGATGGACTACACGCTGTTCCTTCTCTCGGCGGCCAAGGAGCGCTACGAGACCCGCGCCGACCCCGAGCACGCCATGATCGGCTCGGTCCATGCCTCTGGTCGCGTGGTCATCTCGGCCGCGGCGGTCATGATCGCCGTGTTCCTGACCTTCGCCCTCTCCGGGCCGCTTGCCCCGAAGGAGATGGGGGTCATCCTCGCAGTGGCCGTCGCCCTCGACGCCATCGTCGTCCGCCTCGTCCTCATACCGGTCTTGCTTCGCCTCGGCCACCACCGCAGCTGGCATCTCCCGCGCTGGCTGGCGCGGATCCTGCCCACCGTCCACTTTTCCCACTGACTGAGCGGACTACCCAGATGGACGGGATCGCCGTCACGATGAACGTGTCCCTCGATGCCGCCGCGGTAGCGGCACGACGAAGGCGTCGGCATCCTCATCGAGATCGACGTCGCCGCTACCGTGCGAACCAAGATCGGCGTCGAGGGGCCACATCCAGAATCCTCGACGCCTGCAACCCCCACCCCGCTCGCCAAGACCTTGAGATTGACCCAACCGGCAGTCTCCTCCTCCCCTGCAACATCGTGTCCGAACAACGTCAGGACGATCAGCATGAACGGCATCCGGTAGGTCAACCGATGGACGTGGTAGACGATGAACACCATCCGCCGACCGCAACCAGGCCGCTCGATGCCCGACCGTGAGGACCGAGGTGAGCAAGCTCACATCGATGGCCGGTCTCGGGTGTTCACACGCCGGTCGGCACGCATCGCCGCGCCACTCGGCATGCTTGGGGTGCTGGCCGTCCAATTCCTGCTCGGCATGGCCGTGAACCTCTACGTTCACCTGCCGTCAGCCGGCGCCGGCATGGCAGAGATGATGGGCAGCGGGCCGCTGGTGATGACGCACATGATGCTCGGGATGCTCCTCGCCGCCGGGGCGCTGGTTGCTGTCGCGGTCGCGATCCCGTACGGGCGCTGGGCGGTGGGTTGCGCTGCCGTCGCCCTCGGCGGGATCCTCGTCGCCGGGCTCGGAGGCCTGCTCTTCCTCACCGATGGCCAGAGCAACGGCGCCTCCTACCTGATGGCCGTCGGCTTCCTCGTCGCAGTCGGAGGCTACGTCGCCGAGGTCGTCACCGTCCGCTGATCGCGCCGCGGCCCGGTCTGGTACGTGAGCGAAGTGCCGTTGACCCTTGGCAAACGGAAGGGCCGACGCGCTCCTCGTCTTCGACGAGGTGTGCATTCCGGTGATTCCGGTGATTCCGGACAACCGCAGTGCCACCGAGGCGCCCCTGCTCGTCGCGGGGAGGCACCACCTCTCCTGCCTCGCCTGGGTCGTGCCCGAGCGCGTCGCCGCCCAGCTCGACGGCGAGCTCGGAACGAGCTTCGTGGGGCGACGAGACACCGACGTGGACATCGTCGTCGAGGTCGACCGGGATCGTCAACGAGCGGCCATTGCCTGCCACGCCAGCCAAGCCGGTGAGAACCCCGTACTGTGGCGCCGCCTCGAGCTCACCGGGGACCGCGAGCACCTGCGGTGGCTCGCCCAAGGCTGAGCTACTGGACCGAGTCCATCACTTGATGGCCGGAGCGGTGGCCATCACCACGGCAACGGGCCGCTGCGCACGTGACGGTCGATGGCACTGAAACAAGTCGATAGTAATAGACAGGCGGCATTGTGGCCACCGCGCCGATGAGACCCGGAGGTTCCCGAGCTTGGCGGACCCGCGACCGTGTCGAGCAAGGTCAGAGATGGTGGCCCGAGGAGCGTTCGTCGCGGTCGCGGTCGGCCGCCTTGAGCTGGTCGATCTCGGCCCGTAGGCGGGCCAGCTCGGCCTGCTTGTTCGCGTCGGGCGCTGGGGCATTGTGGGTTTGCTGGGAGCTACTGGTGCCCCCGCGCATCCCCCTCATCATGAGGACCATCATCAGCGGGCAGGCCAGCACGCACAGCCCGAGAAGAAGACTGCTCCCGCCCAACACCGCGAGGACATCCGGCACGTCGAGGCTCCTTTCCCATACGGCCGCGGATCCCGCCCGCGATCCGTCGTTATCCTACAGATTGTAGTATCTGCGGTCTCGGCTGGTGGGCGTCCCCAGTGCGAGACCTCCCCCAAGAGTCCACCCCACCCACGCTACCCCACCCCAGGTAGGGTGGGGTAGACTCTCAGTATGATTGAGGGCTACAAGAGAGAGGCGTTGACGAGGCTGCGGACTGTGCACGGGCATCTGGGGGCGGTGATCTCGATGGTGGAGGAGGAGCGCTACTGCCCGGAGCTGATGAAGCAGGTCGCCGCCCTGCAAGCCTCCCTCGAGCGGGTGAACCGCCTGCTGCTGCGCAACCACCTGGAGACCTGCGTCTCTGAGGCCATCCAGACCGGTCACGGCACCGAGAAGATCGACGAGCTGCTCGAGGCTTTGCGGTTCAACTCCAGTCTGACCGACTTCCGCCACCTCGCCGGCCTGCCCGAACACGGCGTCGCCGAGCCAGCGTCGGCCGGCGAGGAGGCATCGTGAACATCGAAGTCACGTCTGCCGACGCTCTGGCCCACAGACTGCCGGGCGCGTCTCGGCGCCTGGCAGTGGAGGGGATGACCTGTGCCTCGTGTGTCACGCGGGTGGAGCGGGCGCTGCGCCAGGTGCCTGGCGTCGAGGAGGCGAGCGTGAACCTGGCCACCGAGACCGCCGAGGTGCGCGTGAGCCCGGCCGGGACCACGACGGACGGGGAACTCGTCGCAGCGGTCGAAGCAGCCGGCTACGGGGCGCGGCCCCAGGACCGGGTCGAGCCCGCGGTGTACGAGATCGAGGGGATGACCTGTGCCTCGTGTGTCACGCGGGTGGAGCGGGCGCTGCGCCAGGTGCCGGGCGTCGAGGAGGCGAGCGTGAACCTGGCCACTGCAACCGCCAAGGTCCGCACTCGCGGGGTCCTCGACCCGGCCGTGCTGGTCGAGGCGGTAGCGCAGGTGGGCTACACAGCCCGTCGTGCCGCACCAGCCCGGGATCCGGCCGCTGAGGCGGCCGAGCGCCGGGTTCGGCGCCGGGCCGAGCTCGTCCGCCGGAGGGCCCAGCTGGCGGTTGGCACGGTCCTCTCGGCGGGGGTGCTCGTCCTCAGCTACGGCTACCCGCATGCGCCGTGGTCGCGCTGGGCCCAGCTCGGGCTCGCGCTGCCGGTCTACGCCTGGGTGGGGGCGATGTTCCACCGGGGCGCGCTTCGCTCCGCCCGCCACGGCGCCGTCAACATGGACACGCTCGTCTCGTTGGGCACCACGGTGGCCTTCTTCTACTCGGTCGTAGCGGCGGCGGCCCTGCCCGGGAAGCCCCTCTACTTCGATGTCGCCGCGGTCATCGTCACCTTGATCGCCGTGGGCAAGTACCTGGAGCTGGTGACCAGAGGGCGAGCGGGCGAGGCGATCGAGGCCCTCGCTGGCCTGCAGCCCGACACGGCCCACTTGCTGGCTCGAGCCGCCGTGTCGGCGCCTGCCCCACCGGCTCCGGTCTTGTCCACGGCGTCGGTCGACGTGGCGGTCGCCAGTCTGCGGGCGGGCGATGTGGTCCTGGTCCGCCCGGGCGAGCGGGTCCCGACGGATGCGGTGGTCCTCCACGGCGAGGGCCGGGTCGACGAGTCGATGGTGAGCGGCGAGTCGGTCCCGGTGGAGAAAGGCCCAGGGGCGGCGCTGATCGGCGGCACGGTCAACGGGCTCTCCCCGCTCTTGGCCCGGGTCGCCCAGGTGGGGGCCGAGACGACGCTGGCCCGCATCCTGGCGTTGGTGGAGGCGGCCCAGTCCGACAAGTCCAAGGCCCAGCGCCTCGCCGACCGGGTGTCGGCCGTGTTCGTGCCGACGATCCTTGTCGTTGCGGCGGTCACCTTTGTCAGCTGGTGGGCCGCCGGGCGCTCGGTGATCGCCTCGCTGATCCCCGCCGTCGCCGTGCTGGTGGTGGCGTGCCCGTGCGCGCTCGGCCTGGCCACGCCGGTGGCGACCATGGTGGGCACCGGGCGAGGTGCCGAGCGGGGATTACTGGTGCGTGGCGGTGAGGCGTTGGAGCGCATCCGGGACCTGCGCGCCGTGGTGGTGGACAAGACCGGGACCCTCACCCTTGGCCGGCCCCAGGTGGTGGACATCGTCGTTCGCGACGGCGACGATCCCGACGCGCCGTTGGCCATGGCCGCCGCGCTCGAGGCAGGTTCGGAGCACCCACTCGCCCGGGCGGTCACCGAGGCGGCAGAGACTGCGAGGTTGCACGTGCCGGTGGCGAGCGACGTGTCGGTGACCCCTGGCGGCGGGATCGCTGGGCGCGTGGGCGCGACCGCGGTGCTCGTCGGCTCGCTCGCCTGGCTCGCCTCTGGCGGCGTGGACACCTCGACGGGCGACGCCGCTGCTGGCGAGATGGCGGCCCGGGCCCGCACCCCAGTCGGTGTGGCTGCAGACGAGCGCCTGCTGGCGGTCCTCGCCGTGGCCGACCCGCTCCGCCCCGACGCGGCCGCCGGGGTGGCTCGGTTGCGTTCGCTCGGGCTGGCCGTCGTGGTGGCAAGCGGCGATAGCCGGGCCGTGGCCGAAGCCGTCGGCGCCCAGGTGGGGGCCGACGAGGTGCACGCGCCGCTGCGCCCGGAGGACAAGTCGGCCTTGGTGGCCGGTCTGCGCCAACGTCTCGGGCAGGTGGCCATGGTCGGCGACGGCATCAACGACGCGCCCGCGCTTGCCAGCGCGGACGTGGGCATCGCCGTGGGCGGTGGCACCGGAGTCGCCATGGCCGCGGCCGACATCACCTTGGTCCACGGCGACGTCGGCGCCGTCGCCGACGCCATCGCCTTGGCCCGGGCCACCCGGAGGGTCATCTGGCAGAACCTCGGATGGGCCTTCGGCTACAACCTCGTCCTCGTCCCCCTCGCCGCCTTGGGGATCATGCCGCCGATCTTCGCCGCTCTGGCCATGGCCTTCTCCTCGGTGTCGGTCGTCACCAACGCCTTGCGCCTGCGCCGCTTCGGCCGGGCGTCGACAGCCGCCGCACCTGGTGCCGGGCCCGCTGTAGTCACCGGGCGGGCCGCCGCATGACCGGGAGGCCCCATTTTCGTCCGCGCCGTTCCGGGCGGCTGGAGGCGCCACCTGTGGCCGCTGAGACGCCCGCGGCGGGATGGCTGCACGTGGGCCACCTGGACGGTCGGCCGGTTGCTCGCCTGCCAGTTCGAGGTGGGCGGCGGGGGTCCGCCGACGACCGCCTGGTACGGGCTTTCGTATGCCGGTGAGGTCGGCAGGCGGGTGCCGGTACCGCTGTTCCAGTCCGCCGAGGACCGGGTGGTCTTCGGGGTGCTCGTCGGGCTGGGACCCCGACTCGTTCGGCGCGCCGGTCGCAGCGGGGTGGTGATGGCCGCCGGGGTGGGTTTGTGGGGCCTGGGGAGGTTCTTCGACCAGTTGCTGTGGTTCTCCCGTGGCGCTGGCATCGGCGCCGATCTGACCGAGGCTGCCGGCCTCGCCCTTGCCGTCGCCGGCCTGGCCGGCGCCGCGTGGCTCCTGCTTCGCAGCCCGAGATCGGCACCGTTCAGCTCCGTGCACAGCAGCGCAGGGGACCCGCCCAGGTCTCGGCTGGCGTCTCTACTCCATCCGGGCCCGGGGTCGGGGCGTCTTGGGGTCAGGCCGTACGGCGCCGGGAGCGTCACTTCGGGCCATCGAGGGCGTCTTGACAGGGCCCGCCCGGCGCCGGCGGGAAACACAGCACCGGCCGCGGGGAAGACCCCTTGAGAGGCAGGTCGACCGCTCCGGGCGCCGACGCTAAGGCCACCGTCGCTACCGGGGGGCGGGCGGACCGAACGCCTCGCGGCGACACGGTCGGCACGGGATGAGAACCAGGCAGTCGAGACCCACGTCAGCTGGGCACACATGGCATGGGGCGCCGCCGGCGCGGAACTTCCCTCGTGCTGCGCGACGGTCGTCGGCGACGAGGCGCCCGTTGCGTTGGTGTCGCCGGCTGGCGTGCGTTGCCGTGTTCCGCCCGGTTCAGCTGACCGCCGGACCATTGCTCGTGCCTCCAGAAACGGGCAGGCTGGATCCCGGGTTCTTCTCGCGGTTCGCCGAGCGGTGGGCGCGAAGCTGGTCGACCTCGGCTCGAAGACGTGCCACCTCGTCGTCGGGCGTGGGGATGGCACCGGCCTGGGCGGCGGTGCCGTTCTGCATCGAGGAACTTGAGCCCATGCCACCTGCCTTGTTCCCGGACATGGCTCGCATCATGAGCACCATGGACAGCGGGCAGATGGCGAAGATGAGCAGCGGAAAGACCCGGCCGAACAGGTGCGGGTCGATCGCGAGCACCGCGATGGCGACGATAGCCAAGCCAACGATCACCTTGCGGTTGAGGCAGCTCTTCAGCATCGCGTTGGGCCTTTCACCGGTCATGGACCGCCAACGGAGGGACGGCACCAGGAGCTACGACAACAACGATACCGTGTCGTAGATGGAGAGGCAAGGTGCCCGGCCGTCAGGCAGATGGCCCTTGGATCGGCCCGAGGGCCTCGACGGTTCCGACGACAACGGCGACCGAGGAGATCGCGATGGGCAAGGCGAGCGTGCTGGTGGTGGACGACGAGCACAAGATCCGCGACGTCGTGCGCACCTACCTCGAGCACGATGGCTATGCGGTGTTCCTGGCCGGCAGCGGCCACGAAGCCCTCGAGGCGGCAGCCCGCCTAGGACCGGACCTCGTGGTGCTCGACCTGATGCTGCCGGACCTGCCCGGCGAGGAGGTCGCCCGCTCTTTGCGGGCGGTGTCCTCAGTGCCGATCATCATGCTCACCGCCAAGGCGTCCGAGGACGACCGTGTCTCCGGGCTGCGCCTCGGGGCCGACGACTACCTGGCCAAGCCGTTCAGCCCCCGCGAGCTCGCGGCGCGGGTCGAGGCGGTCCTGCGGCGGGCGGGGGGCCCCGAGCCGGAGGTCGTCTCCTTTGACGGCGGCGAACTGCGCATCGACAAGGAGCGACGCGAGGTGTCCGTAAGAGGTCGGTCGGTGACCCTCACTCGCAGTGAGTTCGACCTGCTCGCGACCTTGGCCTCGCGGCCTGGGCGGGTGTGGTCGCGCTACGAGCTCGTCACCCGGGTCCAGGGGTACGACTACGACGGTTACGAGCGCACCATCAACGCGCATGTGAAGAACTTGCGCCGCAAGCTCGGCGACGATCCTCGCCGCCCGCGCTTTGTAGCCACTGTCGCCGGTATCGGCTACAAGCTCGATGTGACGCCCGATGCGTAGGTCGCTCGCGCTGCGCCTCACCCTCGCGGTGGCGGCGGTGGGCGTCGGGACCGCCGTGCTGATCGCGGTGGCGGTCAACCTGGCGTTCGGGGCGCGCTTTTCGAGCTACGTCTCGGCCCAGCAACAGGCTCGTCAAAGCGAGGTGGTGGCCGCTCTCGCCGCGTCGTACCGGGCACAGGGCCGCTGGGATCCGAGCGCGCTGGGCTTCGTGGACCCGCTCGCCGCGATGGCCGGCGAGAAGGTGAGCGTCCTCGACGCCCACGGCCAGCTCGTGTGGTCGTCTACGTCCGGGGCGGGCGGGGCCATGGCCGCCATGGGCCGGGCCATGATGGGGACCGCCCCGCTCGGCTCCGCCCTGCGGGCTCCGGTCGTCGTGACCGGTACCCGGGTGGGCACCGCCGTCATCCGCCTGCCCGTCGCCGGGCCCTCGCCCCTCGACCAGTCCTTCCGGGCCTCGGTGGAGCGGCTACTGCTGGTTTCGGGGATCGGTGCGGCTCTGGTCGCTGTGCTCGTCGGGATCCTCCTCGCACGCCGGGTGACCGCCCCGGTTCGCTCGCTCACCGCCGCGGCGCGCTCGCTCGCCGCCGGCCAGCGCTCGGCACGTCTTTCGCACGAAGCGCCCGACGAGCTCGGCCAGATGGCCGCGGCTTTTAACGCCATGGCCGACGCGGTCGAAGCCGAAGACGCCCTGCGCTGCAGCTTCGCCCGAGACGTCGCCCACGAGCTGCGCACCCCGCTCACCGTGCTCCAGAGCCAGCTCGAGGCGCTCCAAGACGGCCTGGCCCAGCCGGGCCCCGAGACGCTCGCCTCGCTGCACGAGGAGACCCTGCGCCTTGCCCGCCTGGTGGCCGACCTCGAAACCCTCGCCTCGGCCGACGGCGCGCCGTTCTCCGTCGAGCGCGAGACGGTGGCGCTGGCTCCGCTCGTTGAGGCCGTGGTCGCCGAGCTCGGTGTCGCGATGCAGGACAACGGCCTGTCGGTTGACACCCGCTTGTCCGAGGTAACCGTGTCTGGCGACCCGCTGCGGCTCCACCAAGTCGTGGCGAACCTGCTGTCCAACGCCGTCAAGTTCGTCCCACCCGGTGGCCACGTGCGGGTGGAGCTCGCCGCCGAGGGCGCCTGGGTCCGCCTCGAGGTGGCCGACGACGGCCCCGGCATCGCACCAGAGGACCTGCCACATGTCTTCGAGCGCTTCTTCCGGGGCAAGGAGACCCGGATCGGAGGGTCTGGGATCGGGCTCGCCGTGGTGGCGGGACTGGTGAAAGCGCACGGCGGCGAGGTGGCGGTGGTGAGCGAGCCGGGCCATGGGACGACCTTCACCATCCGCCTCCCCCAAAAGGCGCCGGAACCACCCTGGATCTCCGCCGGGCCTGCCCCTGCCTTTCCTACGGCGAACGTCGCGCGAGAGAACCGTCGTGAGTCGCCGGCGTCCAACGCGTCCCCCGCCGTCGACGTGGCGGCAGCGAGGCGAACGCCCTCCGCCTGACCCACAGACGGCGTTTGCTCCGCGCCTCGTGTGGATGGAACCTGGGGCTTGGGCCTCCAGCGTCTTGGCCGATGGTCGCCACGCTCGATGACGGCTGTTCGCGAGGCAGCCGCTGGTGCGATGCCCGCCAGCACCCTGGACAGCCCACCGGACCGGACCGGCCCGGTGGGGGGACGACGTGGTACGCGTCGATAGCTACGACGTAGTGTAGTTCTATGTAGCTGACCAGGAGGCGAGATGCCCATCTTCATGAGCCGGTCGGCCCGCCACGCTCCGGGGCGACCGTGCCACTTTCCAGGCCACGCAGGTCACACCGACGCAGGCGCTGCCCTGTGAGGGCCGAGCTTGCCTCGGAGCGTTCGTCCCCACCACCGCTCCCGAAGCGTGTCACGCGGCGCGCCGAGGCAACGGGATCCGCTCCATTACAGGTGATGACGGTGTTTCGCTGCGACCCCCTCGTCGAGGCAGAGCCCCAGTCGCTGGGGCTGACCTACTTCTTCGACGCCGAGCCCACCGGGCAGCCCTACTCGGTCACGATCCACTTCGCCGGCCACCGCATTGGTGCGGTAGGCAGACCGCGTCAGGAGGACACCTTTTCCGTCACAGAGACCGTCGACCCCGTCGTGCCCGGTAGCGGCCGCCTTGCGGTCACGGCCCGAGTCGTCGGCGTCGCTCCTGGCAAATGGCAGGTGAAGGCCATGCCCCTGGACGGGGCACGCTCAAGGTCCGGGAGAACCCGGTCAGTGGCGACAAGGCGCCTCCCGCGTGCTTCGGCGTCCGGTCCGACCAACTATGGACCTGTCGCCCAGGCCTGTGCCCCGGGGGCGCATCTCGGCGCGTGGCCGGCTTTGGTCGGCCTCGGGACGGCGGTCGGCCTCACCACCCAGGCGCTGCTCGCCAGGCACGTTCGCCTCGACGCGACCATCGTTCTCGCCGTCTCGCTCGCTGCCGGCGCGGTCGGGCTGCTCGGCGCCAAGCTCTACTACCTGGCCGGGCATTTCCTCATGCGGCGCTTCCTCCCGTCGCACCACGGCGACGTGCGCCCGGCCGTGCTGAGCGCCGGTTTGTGCATTCAGGGCTTCGTGGCGGCAGCCGTCGCCACTCTCGTCGTCGGTACCCTCGTTGTCGGCCTGTCCGTCGGTGCTGTGCTCGACGTGACGGCGCCGGGGTTGTTCTTGGGGATGACGATCGGGCGCTTCGGCTGCTTCTTCGGCGGCTGCTGCGCCGGGCGCCCCACCGCGTCGCGCTTCGGTCTGTGGTCGTCGGACCGACGCCTCGGGGTTCGTCGCATCCCCACTCAGCTGCTCGAGTCGGCCCTCGCCTTGCTGATCGCTGGACCGGCAGTGGTGGCCATGTGGCTGACAACGCCGCGCCCGGCCGGGGTCGTCTTCGTCGGCACGATCGCGGCGTACACCCTCGGCCGACAGATCCTTCTCCCGCTGCGCGACATTCCCCGCAAGACCGCACACGGGCGCAGCCTCACGACGGTGCTCGCCGCGCTGGCCGTGGTGGTCGACGTCGCCCTGGGCCTGCTCGCATGACCACGAGAGGACGGACAGGGGAGCCGCCCGACGCCCGGGCCCTTGGCGTTCGGACGCGGCAACTGGCGGTTTCGGCCGAGTTCTCAGCGGCCACGGCGGATGAAGAACCGATGGGGCCCATCGTCGCCGCCGGGCCCGCGCTCTGAGGCCAGCAGCACGTTGCCCGTGTTGGTGCACCACACGGGGATGTCGGAGAGGCTTCCTGGGTCGGTGGTGATGAGCTCGAAGACCTCGCCGACGGCGATCTGGCTGACGGCGTTCTTAGCGTCGATGACGGGTCCGGGGCAGTAGCGCCCCGAGGCATCCACGACGAGTGCCGCAACGACCGGCTCGACTGCCGCGGGTTCGGTAGGTGGCATCTGGTTCGTGCTCCTTCTCTCGCTCGCCGGCGGGCGGTCGGGGCGATGGCGTGACCGAGCCCGGAAGGCCGCCGTGGCTCAGATCAGAAGTACTGGGTGGTATCTGCCTCGAGGACCCGCTCGCTCAAGAACCAGGTTGCGCCCACGATCTCGTCCACCTCGGGCAGGAGGTTCTCCCTCGTCGCACCGAAGATCTGGGCCGCGAGGCTGCAGACGTAGATGGCGACCGTACCGGTCTGCTTCAGGGCGGTCACGAGGGCCGGGATCTCGGCGGGGAGCCCAGCCAGTTCGACCTGACGACGCACGTAGTCGCCTTCGTCGCGATGCTCGGCCGACATGGGGAGCCGGTTCGCCTCTCCTTGCATCACGGCGCGCACCGCCCAGTTGACGAACAGCATGTCGACCTGGGCACCGTTGGCGGCCGCGAGATAGGCGAAGGCGAAGGGGGTGAGGACCCGGTCGTAGGCTCCCTCACGCACGACGATCGCCAGGCGCTCGAGCGTCCTCGTGGCCTTCGCCGGGGTGGTGGCCACGTCGCCCTGGGTCGCAAGCTGGGCGGTGGCTCCGGTCGCGCTTGCCATGGTGGCACTCCTCACGCTCAGCCCAAGAATACCTGACTACTCCGATCATATTATCCAACAACCGGTTGGAGCTGCAACGGCGGGCCCGGCGAGGCTCAACCTCGGGGCGCGTGCCATCTCCCGATCCGCCTCGAACCTTCTCCCGGTTGCTTGGCACAGGACGTCAGCCTCGACGCTCCAAGGCAGCCTCGTCGCCGACGCCGGCTTCGACCTGGGCGGGCTCGGTGTCGCTCTCTGCGCGGGACGGGAGGCAGGTGTCTACTGTCCGTGAGGTCTACGCCGAGATGCTCGCCCGCGGCACCGTCTATGCCGAAACGACGGTCTTCAAGACGATGCAGCGCATGAAGGAGCCTCCGGTCCGACCGCCGTTTGAACGCTTGGAACGCGTTGGTAGGGCGGGCTTCCGGCTTGTAGCTGTCTCACGCTGACGACACTGCCCCGGAAGCTCTACCCTCTGGGCAGCGGACCCCTGCCTTGCCCCGGGTGGCACGTCCCAGGGGAGCCGGCTGGCGGACGGTGGCGTCGCCTCGTTCACGGTCGGTGTTGCCGGGCCTGGCGCGCTCGTTTCAGCGCGATAGACCATGGAGCGGCTGACGCCCATCAGTTCGGCGATCTCGGTAGCGGTGTGCTCGCCGGCCTCAAAGACCTGGACGAGGTGGGCCTCTTGGCGGGAGCGGAGCTTTGGGGGCTGCCCTTGAGGCGACCCTTCACCCTTGTGAGCTTCATCCCCTTGATCGTTCGGCCACGGTTCAACGCAGTCTTCGAAGTTGGCCACCAGGCCCAACACGACCGACAGCTGGCGGCCGACCGGATCCCCCGGGTCATGGACGGTGCCGTGTCGCCGGTGCGGTCGTGCCTGCGTGCTCCACGATCTTGCAGTAGCACCCGCTGTCGGCCGGCAGGCGGTCGGCCTTGGCCTTGAGAGCAACCAGCTCGGCCCGAAGCGCCACCAGCTCGCCCAGGCGGCGGTCGACGTCGGCCACCTGGGCGTCGAGCACCGAGAGCACGTAGTCGCAGGGGCGCTCGCCGCGCTCTTTGAACGCCAGGATCTCGGCGATCTCGGCCAGATTGAAGCCCAGGCGCTGGGCCGTTCGGATGAACGACAGGCGGGCCGCGTCCTCCTCGCCGTAGTCCCGGTAGCCCGACGGGCGCCTGGCTGGCGCGGGTAGCAGGCCCTTTTCCTCGTAGAAGCGGATGGTCTTCGGATTGACCCCGACCCGGTCGGCCAGCTCGCCGATCTTCATGCGCGGCCCACTTACCTCACCAGACCAGCCTTCTTCAACCTGGCGGGTTCTCGCGTCCTCCCGACGAGAAGCCGAGCTGAGCGCGACACCCGCCACTGGTCTCCCCAACCGGTCCGTGCTCATCACAGCGGGTCGTAGCCGATGTCAGTCAACCTGGCCCGCAGGTTGGCCTCGTTCAGCACCAGCTCGTCGTAGCTCACCTTCACCTCGTTGGTCTTGGCGCTCGGGGAGACCCGGAGCACCCCGTTGAGCTGGGACAGCACCGTCGCGATGGTGTGCTCACAGCTTTCGCAGTGGATCTGTTGCACGGTGATGGTCGTCGTCTGGGCCATGGCCCACCTCCTGGTGCGTGCCTCCTCGTGCGCGCGCCGCACTGCGGCTCGATCATAGACCTTCCCGTGGCTGGAAGGTCAAGTGGCCCGGTGGATCGCCCGGGCGGTCTTCGCCGCGCTGGCCTCGCTCGTGATGGGCTGTCCGTGCGCGCTCGGGGCGGCCACGCCGTGATGCGCGGCCGGGGCGATGGCCGCCGAGTAGGGCACTTGATGCGCTCGGGCGACGCGTTCCAAGTCTTCGGTGGCATCGACACCGCTGTACTCGACAAGACCGGCGCCCTCGCCGCCGGCCACTCCGCCGTAGTCGGCCGGTGCCGGGTGCCGGGGGCCGGGTGCCGGGGCTCTGGGGTTCAAAGTGTTCACCCTCTTCGCGCGGGCTTCGGCCTCGGCGGCCTGACCTTCCAGGGCTTGCTCGCTGCCGGCGGCTACCTGGGCGCTGGTCGCCTTCGGGACCGCAGCCGCCCTCGCCGCCACCGTTGCGGTCCCGGTCTTCCGCCATGGACGCCCCGCGGGCGCCACGTCTGATGTGGGGCATCGCCCGTGGCCCCGAGAAACCAACCGGAACCCGCCCTTGACCTTCCAGTAGGTGGAAGCGGTAACGATACATCTATGAGGTGGCCCAGAGGAGGCAACACCATGGCAATGACGACCGAGCACCATACGAGCGACGAGCCGGCCGCCGGCTACTGGGACGAGGAGCTGCCCGACGGCACGGCGCGCTTTCGCGCCAGGATCGGCGGGCTGCACTGCTCGCTGTGCACCGGGACCATCGAGCGCGCCCTCGCCCGGCGCGACGGGGTGGCACAGGTGTCGGTGAGCCTCACCCACGAACAGGCCCTGGTCGACTACGACCCGAACCGCATCTCGGCCGGGGAGCTGGTCGGCACGCTGCACGACATCGGCTACCGGCTCTACGACCCCCGCAAGCTGCGCGCCTACGAGGACGAGGAAGCCGAGCTGGTCCGCGAGGGGCGGCGTCTGTTCACGGCCATCGGGGCTTCCCTGGCGGCCATCGCTCTGATCGTGAACCTGGCCAACCCGGCTGCCTACGCCATCCCGGTGCTCGTCGGCGCGTTCCTGCTGGCCGCGGCGTGGCTGGTGCTCGCCGGCCAGGGCAAGACCCGGGCTCTCGACGGCACGCTCGGCGCAGCCACGCTCGGGGGAGCGGCGCTCGCCTGGAACGCCACCGGAGCGGCCCGGGGCGCCATCCCTTGGGTGATGGCAGCCCTGGCCGTCTTGGTCACGTTCGTCCTGGCAAACCACATCTTGGTCATGGCCGCCCAGTCGCTTCGCCGGGGCATCTTGAACCAGCACGTCATGCTCGAAGCCGGCGCCTTCGCCGGGCTGGCCGGCGGCGCCATCGGCCTCGGCCTGCGCCCGGCTGCCTACCCCATCGCGGCGTTCTTCGCCGTGTCGGTGCTGGTCGTGAACTACCACGTCTTCTCCGAGTGGCTGTCGCTGCTGGTGAAGACCCGCAGCTCCCAGGCCGTCAAGCGCCTGCTGGACCTCCAGCCCGACGTCGCCACAGTGATCCGCGATGTCGTAGAGATCGAGGCCGCCGTCGGCGAGCTCCGACTCGGTGATCGGGTACGGGTTCGCCCCGGCGAGCGGGTGCCCGTCGACGGAGTGGTCACCGACGGCCGCTCAGCGGTCGACCAGTCCCTTGTCACCGGGGAGCCGGTCCCCGTCGAGGTCGAAGCGGGGGCCAAGGTCGTCGGCGGCTCGGTCAACACCACCGGCTCGCTCCTGGTCGAGGTCACCGCGGTGGGCGAGGAGAGCTTCCTTTCCCAGGTGGTGCGCTCGGTAGAGGACGCCAGGGCGCTCAAGCCCGGCATCTTGCACCTGGTCGACCGGATCCTGCGGGTCTACACCCCGACCGTGCTCTCCATCTCCACCCTCGCCCTGATCGGCTGGCTGGCAGGCAGCTGGGCGGTCACCGGACACGTCGACGTCCAGCGGGCGGTGTTCGCCGCGCTGTCGGTGCTGGTGATGGGCTATCCCTGCGCGGTAGGGATCGCCGCACTGCTGTCGATCGTACGCGGCGCCGGCGAGGCCGCCGACCAGGGGATCCTGATGCGCACCGGCGAGGCCTTCCAGTCCTTCCGACAAGTGACGACGGTGGTGTTCGACAAGACCGGCACCCTCACTGAAGGCCACCCAGCCCTTCGAGAAGTCCTCTCCGTCCGACCCGGGGCCGAAGACGAGGTCCTCGCCTTGGCCGCCGCCGCCGAGGCGCCCTCCGAGCACCCCCTGGCCAGGGCGGTGGTCGACGCCGCCTTCGAGCGCGACCTGCCGTTTCCCTCGGCGACCGACTTCGCCTCGGTGACCGGCCAGGGCGTCACCGCCCGGGTCGGCGACCGACAAGTGGTCGTGGGCCGGGCGTTGCTGCTCGCCGAGTCAGGCATCGACCCCGGGCCGCTGACCGAGCGCATGGAGGCCCTGGAGGACGCCGGGCGCACCGTGGTCGGCGTCGGCGCTGACGGGGAGCTGCTCGGGGCGCTTGCTCTCGGCGACGAGCTGCGAGCAGACGCGGCAGAGGCGGTAGCAGCCCTGAAGAAGGCCGGGGTGACCGCGGTGCTGCTTACCGGCGACAACCACCGAGCCGCCGCACAGATGGCCGCCCGGGCCGGCATCGAGGTCATCCACGCAGGGGTGCTCCCTGGTGAGAAGGCCGATATCGTCCGGCAGCTACAACGCCAAGGTCGGGTCGCCATGGTGGGCGACGGCATCAACGACGCCCCCGCGCTCATGCAGGCCGACGTCGGGGTGGCCATGGGCGGCGGCACCGACATCGCAATAGAGTCCGCCGACGTCATCATCTTGAACAGCCGGCTCACCTCGGTCCTCACCGCAAAGGAGATCTCCCGGCGAAGCTACCGAAAGACCCGCCAGAACGTCGCCCTCGCCTTCACCTTCAACGGCATCGGCATCCCCATCGCCGCCACCGGGCTGCTCTACCCGGTGTGGGCCATGGCCGCCATGGCCGTAAGCGTCACCTCGATCTTCGCCAACTCACTGTGGGGCCGGCCCCAGCTGCTCTTCCAGGCACTCCTCAGCGTCGGCCGCCAGTCCGAGCCCGAAGTCGCCGCCGAGCTTCAGGTCACCCCCGGCCAACACCGCGGCATAGGGACCGCAAAGGCCGCCTGTGCGGAGACGATGACCAGCGAGCCATGATCAGCGGCAAACGCGCCAAGGCACAACGCCAAGCACAGGGTCACCGGGCGGGTCAGCACGCCGCCGGTGCCGAGGCAACGGAGTGGCGGTCGGGCGGCCCGCCTTACTGTGGGGCCCGTCCCGCCAGCTTCGCCCCTCCGCTCGGACGCGTAGACGTGCGTGCCCGGCTCGCCTCCGCCCGACCGCTGCTCGTCCTCGGCGCAGGGAGCTGCGGAGGCGTTGGCAACGTAGATGGAGATCGGAATTCGCTCAGAAATTACCGTCGTGTCACTTTTCGGCCACCTCCCGTTCATCTTATCGGAATAGACAGACATCTATCCGATACGTCACGAGTCAGGGAGAAACCCGGGTGGCCGAAGGCGTTGCGTCCGTGACCGAGTTGTACCGTCCCCTCGACGAGGCCGAGGTGGGCCGCAAGCACTGGCTCACGGTGCTCACCGCCGGCATGGGCTTCTTCACTGACGCCTATGACCTGTTCATCATCGGCACGGTCACGGTCATCCTGACCCCGATCTTCCGCTTGAACACGAACCAGATCTCGCTGCTCAACTCCATCTCCCTGTTGGCGTCGGTGCTCGGGGCGCTCACCTTCGGCAAACTGATGGACCGACTCGGACGCAAGAAGGTCTACGGCCTGGAAGTGGCCCTTCTGGCGGTGGGTGCCATCCTCACCGCCTTCGCCTGGAACTTCGAGTCGCTGTTCATCTTCCGGATCCTGGTCGGCATCGGCGTGGGCGGCGACTACGCCACCTCGGCGGTGATCACGTCCGAGTACGCCAACAAGAAGTCGCGGGGGCGCCTGGTGGGCACGGTGTTCGCCATGCAGGGCTTCGGCCTGATGGCCGGTCCGGCCATCGCCGCCATCTTCCTCGGAGCAGGGGTGCCCAATGGGATCGCCTGGCGCTTGATGCTCGGCCTCGGAGCTGTCCCCGCCCTGTCGGTCGTCTACCTCCGCCGCAAGATCCGGGAGACCCCTCGCTACACCTTGGCTGTCCGCGGGGACGTGGCGGAGACGGCCAAGACGGTCGAGTGGGTGACCGGCCAGGCCTCGACGGTCAACGCCCAGGCGACAACCGGCAACGGGCATCGGCCTACGCCAGCGATAGCAGCCACCTCCGACCTGCGGAAGCGCCTGACTTCCAAGCCGTACCTGCTGCGTCTCATCGGCACGGCAGGGAGCTGGTTCCTGATGGACATCGCCTTCTACGGCAACTCGGTCTCCAGCCCGCTCATCTTGAAGCAGCTCCAACCCCATGGGAGCCTGCTCTCCCACACCCTCATCTCGCTCGCCATCTTCACCGTGGCGGCGGTCCCGGGGTACTGGGTCGCGGTGTGGCTGATGGACCGCCTCGGGCGCAAGCGGATCCAGTGGCAGGGCTTTCTGGTCATGGCCCTGGCCTTCGGGGGCATCTGGCTCATCCCCGGTGCCGTGAAGAACACCGCTCTGTTCCTTGGCCTGTTCGCCATCAGCTACTTCTTCATCGAGTTCGGCCCCAACGAGACCACGTTCGTGTTCCCCTCGGAGATCTTCCCGACGTCCATCCGGGGCATGGGTGACGGCATATCGGCGGCGGGCGGGAAGTTCGGGGCCTTCCTCGGGGCGCTCTTCGTGCCTCATCTCCTCAAGTCGGTCGGGATCAGCGGAGTCATGGGCATGATGGCTGCGGTCTCCGCGGTCGGCATCCTCCTGACCTTGGTCACGCTTCCCGAACCCAAGGGCCAGACCCTCGAGGAGGCCTCCGCCGAGGTCCCCCTGCCACGGACGTACCAGCCAACGACGGCGGCTGCGGTCGGCGGAGGCGGGGCGTGAGTGCCGCGGTCGCGCACGCGACATCACCGGCGAATGGCCCTCGTCGAGCGGACGCCGAGGCCACCGAAGTACTCCGTGCTCAGGACACCGAGTTGGACGTGGGCGCCAGGTTCCTACGAGCCGGTGGGCGGTGCATGCCGCTTCCCCGCAAGGAGTTCGAGCTGCTCTCGGTGCTCTTGGCTCACGCCGGCCAAGTGGTCCCCCGGGAGCAGCTGTTGGCCGCGGGCTGGGACAACCCCTGCGAGGCGGGGAAGGCCTTGGAGGTCTACATCCGCCGGTTACGCCAGAAGATCGAGACCGACCCGCACCGCCCGACCCATATCCGCACGGTGCGCGGTATCGGCTACATCTTCGACCGAGAGGCGCTCGGCTGGGCATCGTAGGCCGCCTGACCTCGTCGGGTTGGGCCGGTCAGGCGAGTAGCTGGGCCAGGGCGGCGAGGCGTTCGGGCACCAGACGGTAGTAGGCCCACGACCCGCGGCGGCACCGGGTGACAAACCCGGCGTCGAGGAGCACCTTGAGGTGGTGGCTGACCGTCGGCTGGGAGAGCCCGAGCGGGGCAACGAGGTCGCACACGCAGGCCTCGCCGCCTCGGGCGGCTTGGATCAGGCTTATTAGCTGGAGCCGGGCCGGGTCCGCGATGGCTCGCAGTACGCCGGCGAGCGTCTCGGCATCGTCCCGCCGGAGAGGAGCCTCGGACAGCGCCGGCCAACAGGGCTCCTCCCTCGCTTCCTGGCCTGAGGTTGGCGGGCTGTACCTCTGCACCGTCGTGGCCACGGCGTCCATCCTACCGCTGTGAGACATCGACATCTGTCGATACTAACTGCCCAGGTGCTATATTGATACTGGTCGATACCAGGTGAGATCACCCGACTGTGAGATCACCCCGACTGAGAGAGAGGAGCGGTGACCGTGGGCGTTGCAGGAGTTGAGGTGCGGGTGTACGACCCGCCGTTGTGTTGTGCGAGCGGGGTGTGCGGAGCGTCGGTTGACCCGGCGTTGGCTCATGCGGCGGCCGACTTCGCCTGGTTGGCCGGGCGGGGGGCGAGGGTCGCTCGGTTCAACCTGGCGCGAGAGCCCGCGGCCTTCGCCGCCGACACGAAGGTGGCCGGGCTGTTGGCTGCGTTCGGGGATCAGGCGCTGCCGGCGGTGCTGGTTGACGATCGGGTCCTCACCTATGGCCGCTACCCGAGCCGCGAGGAGCTGGCGGAGGCCACCGATACCGCTGCCGACGAGTTGGCGGTGGCGCCCGGTGGCGGGTGCGCTCCCGACTCGGGGTGCTGCTGATGGCCGGCGCACCAGGCACGGCGGCGGACGGTGGCTTGGCTTGCCTGTCGCAGCTGGTTTTCGATGGCTGGACCACCCGGTTTGTGTTGTTCACCGGCAAGGGTGGGGTGGGCAAGACCACCGTCGCCGCGGCGAGCGCGCTGGCGCTGGCCAGGGCAGGCCGGCGGGTGCTGTTGGTGAGCACCGACCCGGCGTCGAACCTGTCCGACGTGTTCGCCCAGCCGGTGCGTTCCGAGCCGACCCCGGTGGAGGGGGTGGGCGGGCTGTGGGTGGCCGACCTGGACCCGCTGGCGGCCGCGGCCGCCTACCGGGAGACGGTGGTCGGCCCCTACCGGGGGGTGCTGCCCGCCTCGGCGCTGGCCGCGATCGAAGAGCAGCTGTCGGGGGCGTGCACGGTGGAGGTGGCCGCCTTCGGGGAGTTCACCCGGCTGCTCGGCGCGAACAGCCCGGCGGTCCCCGGCGGCGTGGACCACGTGATCTTCGACACCGCCCCGACCGGCCACACGCTGCGGATGTTGGAGCTGCCCCGGGCGTGGGAGGAGTTCTTGTCGACCAACGACGCCGGGGTGAGCTGCCTCGGGCCGCTCTCGTCCCTGGAGGGCCAGCGAGCCCAGTACACCGCCGCGCTGGCCGCGCTGCGCGACCCGGCCGCGACCGCCGTTGTGCTGGTCACCCGCCCCGAGGACGGTGCGCTCGGCGAGGCGGCACGCACCGGCGCCGAGCTGGCCGGCGGCGGCCTTGGCCGCCAGGTCCTGGTGGTCAACGGGATCCTCGCCGAGCCCGCCCCCGGTGACCGCCTGGCCGGGGCGTTCGCCGGGCGCCAGGAACGTGCCTGGGCGGCTTGCGCCAGCCTCGATGGCCTGCCGGCCGAGCGTTTCGGGGTGGGCTTGATGGGCTCGGAGCTGACCGGGCTCGACGCCCTGGACGCCCTGGCCGGTGGTGAGCCGAGCGGGCCGCAGCGGTCAGCGGTGCCGACCTCGCTCCTGGGGGGAGCACCCGGGGCCGTCCCCGAACCTCCGGCGGGAATCGAGGACTTGGTCGACGCGCTGGCCCGCTCCGGGCCGTCGTTGGTGCTGGTGATGGGCAAGGGCGGGGTGGGCAAGACCACCATCGCCTCAGCGCTCGGCGTGGCCCTCGCCGCTCGGGGCGAGGCGGTGACCGTATCGACCACCGACCCCGCCGCCCACCTGGCGGCCACGGTCGGCGCCGGGCTGCCCGAGACGCTGCGCATCGAGCGGATCGACCCCGAGGTCGAGGTGACCCGCTATACCGCCGAGGTTCTCGCCGGCGCGGAAGGCCTCGACGGCGACGCCCGGGCGGTGCTCGAAGAGGACCTGCGCTCGCCGTGCACCGAGGAGATCGCGGTGTTCCGGGCCTTCGCCCAGACCGCCGCGGGCGCGAAGGACCGCCACGTCATCGTGGACACCGCCCCCACCGGGCACACCTTGTTGCTCCTCGACGCCACCTTGAGCTACCACAAAGAGCTGGCCCGTACGACCGGGGCGGTTCCCGAGGCGGTCGCGGGCCTGCTGCCGGCGCTTCGAGACCCCCAGCGCACCAAGGTCGTGGTGGTGACCCTGGCGGAGACGACGCCGGTGGCCGAGGCCGCCCGCCTCGTCGACGACCTGGCCCGGGCCGGGATCACCCCCTACGGCTGGGTGGTGAACAACACCCTCGACCCGTCCGGCACCACCGACCCGGTGCTCGCCGCCCGCGCCGGCCTGCAACGCCCTCAGCTGGAGCGGGTGCGCCTCCTCGCCGAGCAGATGTGGACGCTCGGCTGGCAGCCCGAGCCCCCGGTCGGCGCCGAGCGGCTGGCGGTGCTGGCCGGCGTCGGGGAGGCCCGGTGAGCGAGCCGGCAGCCTGCGTGACGGTGGGCGAGCTGATGACGCCACCCCCGGCGGCGGTCCACCCCGGTGACGAGCTTCGAAGCGCGGTCGGGGCGCTGATCAGCGCTGACCTGGTCGCCCTGCCCGTCACCGACGACTCGGGCCGCCTGGTCGGCCTGATACACGAGGAGGAGCTGCTGGTGCTGGCCGAGGACCCCCACCTGGTGGAACAAGAGGCCGAGGTGGCCCGGTTCTGGCCGCTCGCAGGCGGACGGCGCGCCGCCAAGCACCTACAGGTGCTCCAGGCGAAGCGTGTCTCAGAGGTCATGGGCCACCACCCGCCGAGCGTGCACGTCTCGGCGCGCTGCGAGCACGCGGCCGAGGCCATGGCCGACCACCACATAGGGGTGCTCCCCGTCGTAGACGACGAGGGCCACCTGGTCGGGGTGCTCACCCGACAGGCGCTGCTCGAAGCGTGGTGGGCGGGGCGCCTGTGCTGAGCTTGGATGGGGCGGGGCTGACCATCGCCGCGGTGGCGATCTTCGTCGCCACCTTGACCCTGGTCATCGCCCAGCCCAACGGCCTCTCCATCGGCTGGTCCGCCGCCGCTGGCGCAGTCCTCGCACTGGCGCTCGGAGTGGTGGACCTGGCGAATGTCGCCACGGTGTGGGGCATCGTGTGGAACGCCACGATCACCTTCGTGGCGGTGATCGTCATCTCGCTCGTGTTGGACCGGGTCGGGTTCTTCGAGTGGGCGGCCTTACACATGCTCCGCGCCGCTCGGGGCAGCATCTTGCGGGCGTTCGTCTACCTGCTCGTCCTCGGCGCGGCGGTCGCCGCGTTGTTCGCCAACGACGGCGCCGCGTTGATCCTCACCCCGATCGTCTACGAGCAGATGCGCGCCCTCGGCTTCGAGCGCCGCCAGGCGCTGCCGTTCGTGATGGCCGCCGGGTTCATCGCCGATACCACCAGCCTGCCGCTGGTCGTGTCGAACCTGGTGAACATCGTGAGCGCCAACTTCTTCCACGTCGGCTTCGTCACCTACGCGGCGACCATGACGCCGGTCGACCTGGTGGCCTTCGCCGCCAGCGTCGGGGTTCTCTACGTCTTCTACCGCCGCTCCTTACCCGCCCGCTACGACCTCGACATCCTGCCCGAGCCGAGAACGGCCATCCGGGACATCGGGCTGTTCCGGGCCGGCTGGGTGGTGCTCGGTGTGCTCCTCGCGGGCTATCTGCTCTCCGAGCCGCTGCACTTCCCGGTCTCGGTCCCCGCCTCGCTCGCCGCCGCGGCGTTCCTCATCCTCGCCGCGCGCTCAGAGGCCCTTTCCAGTGCCAGGGTGCTGCGCGAGGCGCCGTGGAAGATCGTGGTGTTCTCGGTCGGCATGTACCTGGTCGTCTACGGGCTGTTCAACGCCGGGCTCACCACCTACCTCTCCGACGCCCTGCGGGGCGCGAGCCACGCCGGGCTGGTACCGGCCGCCCTGGCCGGTGGGTTCGGCGCGGCCGGGCTCTCCGCGGTGATGAACAACATGCCCACCACGCTCATCGGCGCCCTGTCGATCCACGGCGCCCACGTCGCCGGCCAGACCCACACCACCTTGATCTACGCCAATGTCGTCGGCGCCGACCTCGGCCCCAAGTTCACCCCCATCGGCTCGCTCGCCACCTTGTTGTGGCTGCACGTGCTGGAAACCAAGGGCATCAAGATCAGCTGGGCCCAGTACTTCCGCCAAGGCATCGTGCTCACCGTTCCCGTCCTCGCTATCACCCTGCTGGCATTGGCCGGCTGGATCGCCCTCATCCACTAGACGCTGTCAGGAGAGCATCAATGAACTGCTTGGACTGCAACCGAGACCGCCGGCTCCTGGTACCCGCCGTGGCGGTGTGCGCCGACTGCGGGGCCGGGGTCTGCGAGGACCACCTGGTCGTGCGCGCCCACCACCTGACCCGCGTCGAGCCGCTGATCCGCCAGGTCCCTGTCGACCCCCCCGCCCGGCGGGTGCGCTGTGCCACCTGCGATGCCGCCTGGCAAGCCGCGACCGGGACCGCCAGTAGCCGTCGGCGCAACGAGCGGCGGCCGGCATGACCCGCCTGCTCATCGTCGGGGGCAGTGACGCTGGCATCAGCGCCGGCCTGCGAGCCCGGGAGCTCGCCCCCGAGGTCGAGGCGACCCTGGTCGTCGCCGACGCCTACCCCAACTACTCGATCTGCGGGATCCCCTATCACCTCTCCGGCGAGGTCCCCGACTGGCGCGCTCTCGCGCATCGCTCCCGCGCCGACCTCGAAGCCGCCGGGCTGGAACTGCTCCTCTGCCACACCGCCCGGCACATCGACACGGCCGCCCGCAAGCTCACCGTCACCGACCCCAACGGCGCCGAAGTGGCCCTCGCCTACGACACCTTGGTGGTGGCCACCGGGGCCACCCCCTTCCGCCCCCCGATCACCGGCCTGGATCGCCTCGGTGCGGCCGAGGGCGTACACCTGCTGCACACCATGGACGACACCTTCGCCGTCGCCGACACCCTCACCCGCCGCCCCGCCGCGCGGGCGGTGATCGTCGGCGCCGGCTACATCGGCATGGAGATGGCCGACGCGCTGAGCCTGCGGGGCCTGGCAGTCACCGTGGTCGAAGCCCTCCCCCAGGTGCTCCCCACCGTCGACCCCGAGCTCGCCGCCCTCGTCGAAGCCGACCTCGCCAGCCACGGCGTCGAGGTCGTCACCAACACCACCGTCACCGAGATCCGCCATACCGGCGAGGAACTGCACGTGAGCGGCGCCGGAGGGTTCGCCCGCAGCACGGAACTGGTACTGGTCGTGGTCGGTGTGCGCCCCGACACCACCCTCGCCACCGCCGCGGGGGCGACCATCGGCGCCCGCGACGCGCTCGCCGTGGACCGGCAGATGCGTACCAACCTGCCGGGCGTGTACGCGGCCGGGGACTGTGTGCAGACCTACCACCGCGTCCTCGACACCGACGGCTATCTGCCGCTTGGCACCACCGCCCACAAGCAAGGCAGGGTCGCCGGCGAGAACGCGGTGGGTGGCGAGCGGACATTCGCCGGCTCGCTCGGCACCCAAGTCGTGAAGATCTTCGACCTCGCCGCCGCCCGCACCGGCCTGCGTCACCACGAGGCGACCGCCGCCGGTCTCACCCCCCGGACCGTGGCGGTCACCGTGGCTGACCACAAGGCCTACTACCCCGGCGCCCAACCAGTGCACGTGCGCATCACCGGCGACACCCGAAGCGGCCGGCTCCTCGGCGTTCAGATGCTCGGCGCCGTCACCACCGGCGTCGCCAAACGCATCGACACCGCCGCTGTCGCCCTTTACCACCACATGAGCGTCGAGGAGCTCTCCGACCTCGACCTGTCCTACACCCCACCCCTCGGCTCGCCCTGGGACGTCCTCCAAGCCGCCGCCCAGGCGTGGAAATCGAGCTCTCATCCAGCGAGTTCGAAGGCTCCCGGTCCATGACCTCACCCATCAGCTCCGTGGTCTCCGCAAGCTTCCTGGGGGGCTCGGTGCGGCGACCTTCGGGGTGGAGAGCCACAACGCTTCCGATCGGCAGGGCGCGGCGTGTCGGGCCGTGGTGGGTCGCGTCTTCCCTATCGATTGCGCTGTTGGTGCGCCGGGCCTTCGCCGGATCTTCACCAGCCCCCCGGTACGATTGGATGTAGTAGTTGACGGAGGACTAGCTAGGAGGTGGCCAATGAGGCCGACGGGGACGAAGCGTTTGGCGCTCGGCGGGGCGGCGGTCGGTCTGGCGGCCGCGCTCTCGGCCGGGGTCGCCGTTGCCGTCAGCCCAGGCGCAGGCGGCGCTGCGGCCGCCCGGGTCACCTCGGCGTCCACCGCTTCGGGCAGCACGGGCGCGTGGGGTTCGATGAGCGGTGGCGCCATGATGGGCGGCGCCTGGGGAGGCAGCGGGGCAAACGGCGGCACCCGGGACATGATGGGCGGTACCGACATGATGGGCGGTCCGGCCGGCGGGTCCTCGATGATGGGCGGCGGGGACACGGTCAGCGCCGGGGCCCTGTCGTCGCTGGTGAGCCGGGGCGAGCAGGGAGCCACCGTCGACACCAAGGCGAACACCGTGGCCTACACCGGCCGCTCGGTGACCCTCGTGGCGCTGGCTTCGCCGCACGGCGAGCCCAACATGACCTGGGAGATCGACGGGCTGGTCAACCCGACGGTCTCGGTGGCACCCGGGGCTCAGGTGACAGTGGTGCTGGTGAACACCGACTGGGGCTACATGCACGGCTTCGAGCTGACCACGACGCCGCCGCCCTACCCGGAGATGGCGATGGCCGGCGTGGCGGACACCTTCTTTCTGATGCCGCTTCCCCCGCGCACCGAGAAGGACACCGCGACCGCGAGCTACTCCACCCGCAGCGCCCGCTTCACCGCTGCGGCCGGCACCTACCACTACCTCTGCCCGGTCCCCGGTCACGCGGCGGCGGGCATGTTCGGCACGCTCGTCGTCTCGTGATCGCCCACTATCGTGATGGTGAGCCCCTTGGTGGCACGGCGAGCGCGGAGCGTTGCACCGGCCAACCGCCCGGGGCACCGGCGGGAGAGAGGCGGTGGGTGAGATGATGGTGTTCGGCCCGCTCGTGATGCTGGTCACCTTCGCCGTGGTGGTGCTCGGCGTGGTCGTGGCGTCGCGATTCGCCGCAGGCGGCACCGCTCAGCGCTCCATAGGCCCCGGCTGCATGGGCCGGAGCCGCACCACGCCGGGGAGGCCGCCGTCGGGCCTCGAAGCTCCGAAGGCCGCGGCCGACCCGCTCGAGATCGTCCGTGAGCGTTACGCCCGAGGCGAGATCGACCACAACGAGCTGGAGCGCTACCTCGACCACCTGCTCAGAAGCGAGCGACCTCACCGCGCCGTCGCCGACCCGCCGAGGTAGGCGCCGGGGCGAAGACGCCTGACCGGGCCGGCACCTCCAGCTGCGATCTGGCGTCGCTGTAGCACCGCCGCTGCGCGCCGACGAGGTGGTGGCGCCGGATCCCTGGCGAGGCGTTACGGCCGGGCGGGTGCGTGCTGGCGTGCCGAAGACGGGCGTCGCGCGAAGCGCAGCAACAAGGCGATCCCCTGGGAGAGGGAGTCCGAGCTGAGCGCGCCGACGTTGCGTTCGAGGATCCGGCCCTTGGGGGACACGAACACGGTGGTCGGCAGTCCGAAGAGCCCGTAGGCGGTGGCGGCGGTGCCGTGGGGGTCGTACACCGAGGGGTAGGTGACACCGGTCTGGCGCAAGAACGACAGCGCCGCGGCGCGGGTGTCGTTGGTGTCCACGCCCAAGAAGGCGACCCGGCTCCCGACCCGGCGGTAGGCGGCCTCGAGCACGGGCATCTCCTTGCGGCAGGGGACGCACCACGACGCCCAGAAGTTGACGAGCACCGGCCGCCCTCGCAGCTGGGCGAGGCTGAGCGTCGCCGAAGGGTCGGTGAGCTCGGGCAGCGCGAACGCCGGGGCTGCCCCGCCCCCGAAGGTGGTGAGCTTCGGGGTGCTGCCACCGGGCCCGGAGGTCTTTACCAGGCTCGGGTGGACCACGAGGGCGCCGGCGGTCGCGCTGAGGACCAGCCCGATCGCCACCGCCCACCAGCGGGGGCGGCGCCTCCGAGCCGCTGACCCTCCCGAGCGAGAAGGTGCAGGCGGGTCCGCTTCGACGGCGGTGTCCGCGGCCCCGCTCGGACTTGCCTCCACGCAGGCCAAAGTACTACACCTTGTCGCAGGAGTAGCCGCGAGCATAGCGGTGCCCCGTCGCCCGACAACACCGAACCACGAACAGGACGACCCCAGCGAGTGCACGAAACTGAGGACAGAGCGTGACGGCGCGGGCGAGACCACGCCCGACTTCCCCACCGGGTACGCCCGGCGGAGGGACCTGCCTTCTGGTCGTACCGTCCCGGGGCGGCGAGGCCGTGAGCCGCTTCCTGGCACGCCTGGGCAGGGAGAACCGGACGTGGCGCTCGTCGGCGATCGCGCAGTCGTGCCGAACGAGCGGTCGGTGCAGGTACCACGGTCGGCACCGACGTGAGGGCTCGGGACTCGGGGTTGGAGGCGCGCGCGGGCCGGTACGGCGATGAACGCGGCGGTCGGTCATTCGGCGGTGCTGCTCGGTCTGGTCGGGGCCCTGGTCGGGATCGCCGTCCTCGGGTGGGGGCTTGCCCGGGGGAAGCCGGGCTTGCTGCGCGCCGGGCAGAGTTACCCCTGGCTGGTGCTGCTGGCAGCGGCGGCCGCTGTGGGGGCGATGGAGCATGCTCTTGTCACCCGGGACTTCTCTCTCGCATACGTGGCACAGAACGATGGGCTCGGCACGCCGCTCTTGTTCCGGATCACCGGCATGTGGTCGGCGTTGCAGGGCTCGCTCCTGCTGTGGACGCTGATCCTGGCCGGCTACCTCGCCGCGGTCGCCTGGCACTTCCGCCGGCGGGCCACCGACCCGCTCGTCGCGTGGGCGACGCTGGTCGGCCTGGCGGTCGCCGCGTTCTTCTTCGGTCTGCTGCTGGTGGGCGCGGCCGACCCGTTTCGGACGGTCGTCGGTGCGGCGCCGACCAACGGGCCGGGGCCGAACCCGCTGCTCCAGGACAACCCGCTCGTCGCCTTCCACCCGCCGATGCTCTACCTGGGCTTCGTCGGCTTCACGGTGCCGTTCATGTTCGCGGTGGCGGCCCTGGTCACGGGCCGGGTAGGCGAGGGCTGGCTGGTCGAGACCCGGCGGTGGACGCTGTTCGCCTGGGGGTTCCTCACGCTCGGTCTCGTGCTCGGGATGTTCTGGTCCTACGAGGTGCTCGGCTGGGGCGGCTACTGGTCGTGGGACCCGGTGGAGAACGCCGCGCTCCTCCCCTGGCTGACCGGCACCGCCTTCTTGCACTCGGTGATGGTGCAAGAGCGCAGGGGGATGCTGCGGGTGTGGAACCTGTCCCTCGTGCTCGCCACCTTCGCCCTCACCATCTTCGGCACCTTCCTCACCCGCTCGGGGGTGCTCGTATCGGTGCACTCCTTCAGCACTTCGTCGGTCGGCCCGGTCATCCTCGCCTTCTTCGGGGCAGTCCTTCTGATCGGGGTCGGGCTCATCGTCTGGCGGGGCGAGCAGCTGCGTTCGCCGGGGTCCATCGACTCCCCACTGTCCCGAGAGGGTGCCTTCCTCGCCAACAACCTCGCCTTCGGGGCGTTCGCCTTCGTGATACTCCTCGGCACCGTTTTCCCGCTCCTGTTCGAGGTGCTCCACCACGCCACGGTCTCGGTCGGCGCACCGTACTTCGACACCATGACCGCCCCGCTCGCCTTGACGCTCCTGTTCCTGATGGCGGTGGCCCCGGCCCTGCCGTGGCGCAAGGCGAGCGCCTCGGTGCTCTTGCACCGGCTGCGATGGCCGGCGGCGGCCGGGGTGGCGGCCGTCGTCGCCACGAGCGCCTCGGGCCTGCACGACGTGACGGCGGTCGCCGCCTTCGGGCTCGGTGCGGTCGTCGCCGTCTCGGCGCTGCGCCAGCTGGCCCTCTCCTTCCGCCAGCGGGGCTTTCGGGGGCTGGTCGGTCGGGTGAACGGGGGGATGGTCGTCCACTTGGGCGTCGCGATCATGGCGGTCGCCTTCGCTGCGAGCGCCGCCTACGGCCAGCGAGGCCAGCTCTCCTTGCGGCCCGGCCAGACGGCCCGCTTCGACGGCCACACCATCACCTACCTCGGCACCCGCACCCGCAGCTACCCGAACCGCCGCGCCCTCGAAGCCGAGCTACGTCTGGACGGCGGGCCGGTGGTGTCTCCCGCCATCAGCGTGTTCAGCTTCGGCTACGAGGGCATCGGTACGCCGGCGATCGACTCGGGCCTCACCCAGGACGTCTACCTGACCCTCGACTCGAGCCCGGTCGGCCACGGCCCCACCGTGATCGGCGTCGTCGTCCAACCCCTCATCGCCTGGCTGTGGATCGGCGGCGGCGTGATGGGCCTCGGCGCGGCGCTGGCCGCCTTCCCCGGCCGGCGTCGCCGGCCGACGGCCCCGGCGTCGGCACCCGGCGGCGCCGACGCGCTGCCCGAGCCGGCCCTGGCCGTGACCGGAGCGGACTGAGATGGGCGAGACTGCTGAGCCCGCTGTCGCCCCAGTCGCACCAGTCGCCCGGCTCGCCCGCAGGGGCGCTCGCCGGTGGCGGCTCGGCCTTGTGTGGCTGGCGATGCTCGTCGCCCTCGGTGCCGCTCTCGGCTACGACGCCTTTGCCAGCCACCGCCCCCAGAGCCTCGACCAGCAGGTGGCGGCCATCGCCAACCAGGTCCGCTGCCCCTCGTGTGAGGACGAGACGGCGGCGATGTCGGGGACCCAGACCGCAGCCGCGGTGCGCGCCACCATCCGCCAGCGCCTCCTCGCCGGGCAGAGACAGGCCCAGATCGAGGCCTACCTCGAGAGCCGCTACGGCCCGGGCATCCTGCTGCGGCCACCGGCGGGGGGGCTGAGCGGGCTGGTGTGGGTGCTGCCCGTCGCCGCCGCCGTGGCGGCCCTTGCCGGCCTGGCGGTGGCGTTCCGGCGGTGGCGGCCGACCACGGCGGCGCCGCTCAACGACGAGGAGCGCGCCCTGTTGGACCAGGCGCGCCGTGGCTGAGCGAGCCACGCTCGGCGACGAGGACGGCCGCCTCACCGACGAGCGCCGCTTCCTGCTCGCCTCCCTGGACGACCTCGAGGCCGAGCGGGCAGCGGGGGACCTCGCCGAGGACGACTACCTCGTGCTGCGGGCCGGCTACGAACGCCGGGCGGTGGACGTCCTGGCGGCCCTCGCGGCCGACGACACCGAACCGCAAGGGGACACGGGCCCAGCCGAAGCGCCCGGCCCGACCAGCCGGCACCGGCGGGCCCGCCGGGCACTCGTCGTCGTCGCCGTAGCGGGCGCGGCGCTCGGCGCCGGACTCGTGGTCGACGGCTCCGCCGGCAACCGCCTGCCCACCCAGACCATCACCGGGTCGCTCCCTCCGGCGATCGGCAACGAGCTGGTCGACGCCCAGGCCGACCTGGTGAGAGGCGACGAGCTCCAAGCGCTCAAGTTGTTCGAGGAGGTCCTTGCCGCCCAACCCAACGAGCCCGAAGCGCTCGCCTACTCAGGCTGGATCGTCGCCAACGCCGGGGAGGCCTCGAAGAACCCGACGCTCCTCGCCCGGGGTGTCGCCTCCATCCAGGACGCCGAGCGCGCCGATCCTTCCTACCCCGATCCCCACCTGCTCCTCGGCCTCGTTCGCCTGGGGACCGGCGACCCTGCCGCGGCCATTACCGAGCTGCGCAGCTACCTCGCCCTCGGACCCCCCGCCGCCGACGCCCAGGCCGCGAGGTCGGCGCTCGCCAAAGCCGAGGCCGATGTGGCCAGCACCCCGGCCAGCGCGCCGGCACCGGCGCACGGCTCGGGTCCGCCGACCGGCCGACCGTGACCTCGGGCCGAGGCCCCCGCGACGGTCGCCGGCCGAGGCGCCATCGACTTGTAGTCAACCGTCTAGGCAAATACTATTATCAGCTGTAGTAGCTGCTATCGAATCATCGAATCAAAGGAGTTCATGGCCGATGGTCACCGTCCTCGGGCGAGCCCCCATCGTGGAGCCCACCCCGACCCCGCTGCCCGACACCGAGCTGTTGGCCCGGCTGTTCCGGGCGCTCGGCGAGGCCAGCCGGCTGCGGATCCTCGCGCTGTTGCTCGCTGACGGCGAGCTGCACCAAGCCGAGATCGTCCGCCGCCTCGGCCTCTCCCAGGCCCGGGTGTCCGAGCACCTCTCGTGCCTGGTGTGGTGCGGCTTCGTCGCCTCCCGAGTCGAGGGGCGGCGCACCTACTACCGGGTCGCCGATCCGTCAGTGGTGGCGCTGACCGCAATGGCCGAAGAGTTCCTCGAGCGCAACGAGGCGGCGATCACCTGCTGCCGGCGCATCGACACCGGAGGTGACCGTGGCTGAGTACCTCCTCGTCGTCGAGAGCATGACCTGCGAGCACTGCGAGCGGGCCATCGAGGCCGCCCTCGGGGCGCTCGGCGCCGAAGACCCGCGGGCCGATCACCGCCGGGGAGAGGTCCGCTTCTCCCTCGAGGGGGACCCGGCCGCGGCGCTCGAGGCGGTGCGCGTCGCCGGCTACCAACCCGGCGAGCTGACCACCCAGACGGACGGCGATGTCGCGCCGCACCACCGCGGACCTGGCGGAGGTCGCCGAGAGTTCGATTTCGTCACCGTCGGGTCGGGCAGCGCCGCGTTCGCGGCTGCGATCCGGGCGTCGAACCTCGGGGCCCGGGTGGCGATGGTCGAGGCCGCGACGGTGGGCGGGACCTGCGTGAACGTCGGCTGCATCCCCTCCAAGGCCCTGCTCGCCGCGGCGGAGACCTACCACCGGGCCGGCCCACCACCCCCTCCCCGGGTCGCCACCGCCGAGCTCGGGGTGGACTGGGCTGGCCTCGTGGCAGGTAAGGACGAGATCGTCGGGAGCCTGCGGAGAGAGAAGTACCTCGAGCTGGCCGAGAGCTACGGCTTCGAGATCGTCCCGGGCCCCGCCGCCTTCACCGGACCCGATCGCCTGAGCGTCGAGGGGAGGACGCTCGCAGCGGACGCCTTCTTGCTCGCCACCGGCTCGGCGCCGTTCGTGCCGGCGATCCCGGGCCTGGAGGACGCCGGCTACCTCACCTCCACCACGGCGATGGCCCTCGAGCGGCTGCCGGGCTCGCTGGTGGTGATCGGGGGCAACGCCATCGGCTTGGAGATGGGCCAGCTCTTCGCCGACCTCGGCGTCGAGGTCACGATCGTCGAAGCCTTGGATCGCCTCGCCCCCGGGGAGGAGCCCGAGGTCTCCGCCTGGATCACCGGGGCCCTCGCCGACCAGGGCATCGAGGTCCTCACGGCGGCGAGCGTGGTGGGCGTCGGGCCCGGGACACCGAAGACCGTACAGGTCGAGGTGGGCGGCGCCCGCCGAGCGCTCGAGGCGGCCGAGATCCTTGTCGCCACCGGACGGCGCCCGGTGCTCGGCTCACTCGGCCTGGACGCCGCCGGTGTCGCCCTCGACGGGCAGGGCCGTCTCGTGCTCGACGGCCAGCTGCGCACGACCAACCCGGTGATCTGGGCGGCGGGGGACGTGACCGGTGGCCCCCAGTTCGTCTACGTGGCCGCCGCCCAGGGGGCCCTCGCCGCCGACAACGCCGTGGGCGGCGCGACCCGGGAGATGGACTATACCGCCCTTCCCCGGGTCACCTTCACCACCCCTACCATCGCCGCGGTCGGCCTGACCGACGAGGCGGCCCGGGCCGCCGGATACGACTGCGAGTGCCGTGTGCTCGACCTCGCCCATGTGCCGAGGGCCCGGGTGAACCGCGACACCCGAGGCGGCGTGAAGGTGGTGGCGGAGCGAGGTTCGGGCCGGGTCCTCGGGCTCTCCGCGGTCGCCGACGGCGCTGGCGACGTCATCTTGGCCGGCGTCTACGCCGTCAAGTTCGGGCTCAGCGTCGCCGACCTGGCCGACACCTGGGCGCCCTACCTGACCATGGCCGAGTCGGTGAAGCTCGTCGCCCAGACCTTCACCACCGACGTGTCCAAGCTCTCGTGCTGCGCGGCATGAGCGCCCCCTTCCTCCGCGGCCACCGCGTGAGCGCTTCGGGCTCGCGGCGGCTTTCGTTGTCGTCGACCGCGGAGCCTCCTTGCCTGCCCGCCCCCGGGGGCTTGGGAGCTCCCTCCGCCGAGCCGCAAAGCCCGCGGCCCCACAGGCCGCGGCGCCACGCTCGCGTCGGCATCGTGCTTGGTGTGGTCGTCGCCGTCGCAGGGTTGGGCGCCTGGGTAGCTGGTCGAGGCCGACCGGACGGCGTCGCCGGGACGGCGCCCTCGCGCGCGGCGAGCACCGTCATCCCCAACGTCGAGCCGAGCTACCCATACACGCTCCTCGACGGGAAGGTCGACGGCTTGGCCGCTCTCCGAGGCCACCCGGCGCTGTTGTGGTTCGTCGCTCCCGGCTGCAGCAGCTGCCAGGCGAGCATCCCGGTCATGGCGAGTCACCTCTCCGCGTTCGCGGCCGCCAGGACCCGGGTTCTCGCGCTCGGTCTCTACGGCGCCTTCGACAACGGCGGACCGGGCCTCGATGAGCTGGCGAGTTTCGGGCGCACCTACGCCAAGTCGGCGTTCCCGGACCCTGCCTGGACGTGGGCGCTGGCCTCGCTCCACCTGACCACCGCCTATGACCCTGAAGGCGTCCCAGACGAGTACTTCCTGCTCGACCCGGCTGGCAGGGTCGCATACACGGGGGCGACGCCGGTGTCGACGATCGGCGTCCTGCTGGCCCATCTCGACTCGCTCACCGGGACGCGACCTCCGGGCTCGTCATCGTCGCCGACGTCAGCTCCGTCGGGGACCCTGCCATGACGGCGTCCGTGCAGGGCACGACGCGCACCGCGGCTCTACGGACGGGGAGCTACGCGGCCGGCACGAGGACGAGCGGAAGCCGCTGATGGGCCAGCGTCGCTCGCTTCGCACCCCGGCGGCCGCCGGACCCGGGCGTTCGTCGAGGGCCGAGCTTGGGTCTCAGGTCGCCTCGACGCGGTGTTTCGGCGCTGGCGTCCCCTCCGACAGCCGCAAGGGCTTCGGCTGGTTGGCGATGCTGTTGGTCCCGGTCGCCTGCTGCGTCGCGCCGCTCCTCGTCGTCGCCCTGTCGGCCGCAGGTGCTGGCGCCTGGGGTGGGCTGGGTGCGGGAGTGGCGGTCGCCACGGCCGTCATGCTCCTGGCCGTCATGCGCCGCCGACGGGCCGCGGCATACGACACACGGAGGTGCGAGCCGCCCGCAAGCGGGCTCGCACCGCGAAGCACCGGCGGCCTTGGCGCATGAGCGGGACACGATCGGGCCATATCCACCAGGGCCACCCGTGGGCCGCGGTGGCCCATCAGGTGGCCGCCGACCGGGTCGACCGGGCGGTCTTCGCGGCGGTGTTCGTCGCCGTCGGTTTCGGCGACTCGATCCTGCTCCCCTTCGATTTCACCCAGCGGGTCTCCTTCGCCAACTGGCACTACCTCGACGCCCGCTACCTCGCCTTCACCGTCGCCTTCGCCTTGGCCATGGCGTGGGTCCTCACCCTGCAGGTCCACGCGGTGCGGGGCGTCCTTGCCGCCAGGTCGAGCTCGGGTGAGGCGCGTCGCGGCGGCCCGCTCGGCGCGCTGGCCGCGGTGGTGAGCCTGCTCCCGAGTTTCTTGTGCTGCAGCCCGGTCGTGCCCACCGTGATCGGGCTCTTCGGCCTGTCGGCCGCCACCCGGCTGCGCACCACCGGGACCATCACCTACTTCTTCGCCACCAAGCAGAACCTGCTGCTGCTCGGCGCGCTCGCGCTCGTGGTCGCAAGCGGCCTGTGGTCGACGCGCAAGCTCGCCCGCGCCACGTGCTTCGCAGGTGAGTGCTCGACGCCCGCCGGGGACACGACCTCGGTGCAGGCCCAGCGCGGCGGCCGGGAGCCCTCGCTGGCCGCTCCACGGGAAGAAGCTGTCGGGGTCGGCGTCGGCGCCCCGGCTCCCCCCGCACGCGGGAGGTCCCGGTCGTGAGCCCGCGGTCCGCCCCCAAGCGCGCCACGGGCGCGCAGCGGCCTGGCAACACCCGCCGGGCCAACGAGGCCGCCCGGCGGGCCAGGGCTCGCCGACGCCGTCTTGTCGGCATGGGCGTCACCGCGGCGCTGGTCGCGGCGATCATCGCCGTGGTGGCGGTCCTCTCCAGCTCCAGGTCCACGAGCGCACCGACCACCCAATCGACCGGGGTGGGCGCGCTCGCTCCGAACGGGTCGTTCACCACCGCCTCGGGCGGCCATGCCACGATCGGGTCGCTGCGGGGTCACCCGACCCTCGTGTGGTTGGTCACGACCTGGTGCTCGAGCTGCCAAGCCGGCACCCAGGCCCTCGCCGGCGAGATCGGCCGCCTCGCCTCGCGCGGCGTGCGCGTGGTGGAGCTCGAGCTGGCCGGCGATCTCGGCCAGGCCGGCCCGTCGATCACGGCCTTCGCCCGCCAGTACGCCGGCGCCGCCTCGGCCAACCCCGACTGGACCTGGGGAGTGGCCTCGAGCCGGCTCACCGCCACCTACGACCCCGCCGGCGAGCTCGAGATCTACTACCTGCTCGACTCCTCGGGGCACATCACCTACGTGAACTCCCCCCTCGTCTCCACGATGAACGGCCTGTTCGGCGCCATCGGCCGGCTCACCGCCAGCCACCACCCCTGACCGCCACCAGGTCCCCGCTCGGCGGGGCGCCGCCCTACGGGCGGTGTGGCTGCTGGGCTGCCACCAAAGCCCCTACAGACCGTTCGGGAAGGTGATGTGCTCGGGGGCGACGAGCGGGGTGCCGATATCGAGCTGGATCTGGGCGTGCGCGTGCAGCGGGATGTCCCGTGGGTTGGCCTCGTAGCGCTTGCCGTCGTAGAAGCCGGTCACCTTGGCGTGGTACGGGCCGACCTGTCCGGGCCCGAGCGGTTCGCCCCATTCGTCGAAGAAGTCGCCGAGGGTGTAGGTGCGCTGGACCGGCGACTCGATGTGGATGATGCCGTCGGCGGCGTGGGTGTGCAGCCAGTAGAAGCACGTCCCCGAGGAGACGAACGGGCCTTCGGGGGTGCTCTGGGCCTGGGCACCGGGGATCCCGATACCGGCGGGGAGCTGGCGGGAGGCGCCATCGACGAAGATCGTGAGGTGGGCGTGGATGTGGAACAGGGTCTGCTCGCTGGTGTCACACGAGATGCCATCGACGCTCTGGCCGGCGGCCTCGCTCGTCGTGCCGGCGAGGCCTGGCGCGGCGGGGATGGGGACGCCTTCGGGGCCGGCCGGACCGGGTGATCCCGGCGGCTGGAGCGTGCCCAGCGATGCCAGCGAGCCGAGCTTCAGCTCCGGGGTGCCGCCGGTGTTCGGGGCCGAGGGGGCACCGGTTCCGGCGCTCGAGACGGCGACTCCGATGCCGGTGCCGGCGCCGGCCACGACGAGCGCCCCAACCGCGGCGCCGAGGATCCGGGCGCGGCGCCGGCGGCCCTCGAGTGCTTTCAGCGCTTCGGAGCGGCGCTGCGCCTTGGTTCGTCTGCGGCTGGTCACGTGGTGGTCTCCTCCCTCTCCTTGCGCCGCGCTGGCTGCGTGGGCCGATCAACGCCCCCAGCGGAAATGCCGCACAGGCTCGTCGCGCTGGGATGGCGGCTCGTCGTCTGGTGGCCGGCCGGTCTCGGGTCCGCCGTCTACGACAGGGTGTCGCTCATGGTAGCCCACCGGGCTGGGGATGGCGTACTACGCTTCGTCGCAGGTAGCGAGGCGCGAGGTGAGTCGGGCATGGCGAAGCTGGCGATGGGAGAGCTCGAGGCGGAGGTCATGGACGTCTTGTGGGACGCTGCTGGCCCTCTCACGCCGGGTCAGGTCCACGAGCTCATGTCGGGGGAGCGTCCGCTGGCCTACACCACGGTGATGACCATCTTGGTGCGCCTGTGGCGAAAGGGACGCCTCGACCGACAGCCGGCGGGTCGCGCTTACGCGTACCAGCCGCTGAAGAGCCGGGAAGCCTACGCCGCGTCCCGTATGGACGAGGTGCTCGGTGCCACCAAGGATCGCCCGCTGGCGCTCAGCTATTTCATCGCCGGCCTCAAGCCCGGTGACCGGGCCCGGCTGCGCCGCCTGCTCGACGGCGGCGGCGAGCGGAGCTGACCGGCGGTGGGCGTGGCCTTCGTGCTGGCGGGGCTTGGGATCGTCGCCCTGCCCGGTGTGCTGCGGCCGCTCGGGCGTTGCCTCGCGCCGAGCGACTGGGCGCGGCTCGTCACGGTTGCCTTGGTGGGCGGGTTCGCGGTCTTCGAGCTGGGCTTGGTGTTCTACGCCGCGCCCACGGTGTTGTCGGCGTCCGGCGCGTTCGGCCTTGCAGCGCTGTGCCTGCACATGCTCGGCGGTGTGGCGCCCGGCGGTGCCGCCGCCGGCTGGGCGGCGGGTGT
>JAJZJC010000015.1 GCA_021810205.1 Actinomycetes bacterium | reverse complement strand
CCCGACGACGACCCGGTACTCGACGACCCGGTGCCCGACGACCCGCTGCCGCTCGGTGGCGTCACGGCGGTGACCGACGCCATCTCGGCGAGCCGTACCCACTTGGCCGCGACGACGACGGTGGGCGTCTGGCTCGAAGGGGGTGCCGCGCTCGTCGATGCTCTTGCACCGCCGACCCCCGACCGCGTCTCGGACGCACTTGCACCTGCACCCGCGGATGCCGATCGACCGGCGTCGTGCCCCGACAGGGGGCTCGCCGAGCCAGCGCCGATCGGAGCGGCCGGCGCCGCGATGGCGGGTACCGCGGGCGAGGGTCGCGAGCTCGAGTGGGCGACCGCGGGGACGGACAGCCCGCCGGCGGCAAGGGCGACGAGTCCGAGGACGACGGAGCCTCGCCCCCCGGATCCTGCCGTCGAGACGACCGCCTGCGCGGCGGGCGTCGACGCCACCTGCCCGAGGAACTGGATGCTCGTGCCGACCGGCGAGGCGGAGATCGCGGCTGCGCTCGACGAGCTCGCCGGCGATGACAGCGCTTGCGCGCCGGCCGCGGTAGCGGGGTGCCCCGCAGAGCCCGAGAACGTGCGGCGCACCATGGCGCGCAAGGAGCTGGCGAGGAGCAGCGGCGTCGCGGCGAGCGTTCCCGAGATGGCGCTCGCGCTTCGCAGCGTGCGGCGTAACGTCCTGCACGCGCGGCTGACGTAGGCCCGAGCGTTGTCCTCGGAGATGCCCATCTCACCTGCGACCTCGTCATACGGCAGGTCGTCCACCATGCGCAGCAGGAAGGCGCGCCGTCGCGCGAGAGGAAGCGAGGCGATCGCCCGCGAGACTGCTGCGAGCGCGACGGGGTCGGGTGCCAGCTCCGCGATGTCCTCGATGTGCCCGCGAGCCCGCGAGTCGGTGACCCATTCGTCGAGGCGCGCCGTCGGCTTGCGTCGAGCGGCGACGTCCTTGCACACGTTCGTGAGAATCGTGTTCAGCCACGCGCCGAGCCGCCAGTCGCCGCTGTTGCCGAAGCGGTGGAGCGCACGGAACGCGTTCATGAAGGTCTCTTGGACAGCGTCCTCCGCGTCTGCGGAGTTGCCGAGGCGGCGCCGCGCGCAGGCGAACAGGGTGGAGTAGTGAGCGCGGACGATCTCCTCGAATGCTTCTCGATCGCCGGTACGGTGCGCGGTGACGAGACGGATGTCCGACCCGTAGTCGTCGCTACCGACACCAGTGGGCGCTAGGGCCATCGGATCGTCTCCTGGGACCCTGCCGCCACCGGTGCAATCCCCGTCCGGCGAGACGGCCCCTCCGCTGCTTGCTCCAAACGTACTCTCTGGGCACCGGCCGATCGCTGCATTCGGCGAAAACCCCGAGCCGAGCCCCCAGTTGCCCGCCGTCGTCAGGCTAGCTCCCGCGGGTGCCTCGGTCAACGAAAGTTTCGGGCGCGCCGCGAAAAGACTCGAGGTCGCCTCGCCGGCGACCGTGGTGCCACGCTGTCGGGATGCGCAACGATCTCACCCTCATGTGCGTGCACGCACATCCCGACGACGAGGCGATCTCGACGGGCGGCGTGCTCGCTCGCTACGCAAGCGAGGGGATCGAGACGGTTCTGGTCACCTGCACGAACGGCGAGCTCGGCGACGCGCCCGGTGGCATCAAGCCGGGAGAGCCCGGGCACGTGGCCGCCGAGGTGGTGGCGCTGCGCCGTGCCGAGCTCGAGGCAAGCTGCCGGGTGCTCGGCGTCGGCCATCTCGAGCTGCTCGGCTACCGCGACTCGGGGATGATGGGCTGGCCCTCCAACGACACACCGTCGGCCTTTTGGCATGCCGACGTCACCGCGGCCGCGGTTCGGCTCGGCGCGCTCATCGAGCGCTTCCGGCCGCAGGTGGTGGTCACCTACGACGAGAACGGCTTCTACGGCCACCCAGATCACATCCAGGCGCACCGGGTGACGGTGCGCGCGTGCGAGGCGACGGGCATCCCCGACAAGCTCTACTACCCGGCGGTTCCCGTGTCGGCGATCCCTCGGATGGCCGCACTTCTTGCCGCGCGCGGCGTCGAGGTTCCCGACGACCTCGCAGACGCGCCCTTTGGAACGCCCGACGAGCTGATCGGCGCGGTCGTCGACTGTGGTGTGGTCGCGGGGGCGAAGTTCGACAGCCTCGCCGCGCACGCCAGCCAGGCGGAGAACATCTTCTTCCTGTCGCTCGGCAAGGAGCTCTTCGCCGAGCTGTTCACCGAAGAGGCGTTCGTACGCGCCCGGGACCGCACCGGGGCGAGCGGCAGGGAGACCGATCTGTTCGCGGGGCTCAGGGACTGATCGCCCGATCGCCGGCACCGTGCCGGCGCGCCGCTCGCGCGCCGCGATCACCGAGCGACCAGCACCACTTTGCCGAGCTTGTTGCCCGAGGTGAACCGCTCGTACGCGGCCGGTGCGTCGACGAGCGGGAAGCGATCGCACACCGGCACCCGCACCCTGCCGTCGGCCACGAGCGGCAGTACGTGCGCTCGGACGCCGGCAGCTACGACCGCCTTCTCGGTGCGGCTGCGGGCGCGCAGCGTCGCAGCGCCCAGCGTGGCACGTGCGCCCATGAGCGTCCGGATGTCGAGCTCCACGCGCGACCCGCTCCCGACGCCGATCACCACGACGCGAGCCTCGAGCGCGAGCGCCCCGAGCGCGCGGGGAAGCGACGCTGCCCCGACGAGCTCGAGCACGACGTCGTAGGGGCCGTGGTCCTCGATGTCCTCGGTGCCGATGACCTCGTGCGCGCCCAGGGCCGCCACCTCCTCGCGCCGGCCAGGGTCCCGAACCGAGGCGACGACGCGTGCGCCAGCAGCGGCGCCCAGCTGTACCGCGGCGACGCCGACACCACCGGCAGCCCCCGTGACGAGCAGGCGGTCGCCCGCCGAGAGGTGACCTCTTGGGAAGAGGGCGTCGTACGCCGTCGAGAACACCTCGGGGAAGCCCCCTGCCTCCTCCCACGGCATCTGGGGGGGGACCGCAAGCAGATGGCTCTCGTCGACGACGGCCATCGTCGCCTGCCCCGCCCCCGCGAGCACGGCCATCACTCGGTCGCCGACCGCCGCCGCGGTCACCTTCGAGCCCGTCGCCACGACCTCACCGGCCATCTCGAGACCAGGGATGTCCGTGGGTACGCCTGGCGGGGGCGGGTAGCGGCCGGCGCGCTGGAGCACATCGGCGCCGTTCAGCCCCGCGACGTGCACCGCGACCAGCACCTCGGTATCGCCGGGCACGGGGTCCGGGCGCTCCTCGACGTGCACATCGCCTGTCGCCACGACCACTGCCTGCATCCAAGGCTCCTTCGTCGGGTCTCGCGACGTCGGGGCGTCACGACGTCGGGGCGTTGCGTCGGCCCGGGCCACGATAGCGGCGGCTCCCCCTGCGGGACGCCGCCGTCCCGTCCGTTGGCCGGCCAACGGCCCCACGCTCGACCCGGCGCTACGCTCACGGCCATGTCCCTCTATGACGTCCCGATCCGCACGCTCTCGGGTGCAGAGTCGTCGCTCGGCTCCTACCGCGGCAAGGCCCTCCTCCTCGTGAACGTCGCCTCCAAGTGCGGGCTCACGCCGCAGTACGCCGGGCTCGAGGAGCTCCAGCGCCGCTACGAGTCGCGCGGGTTCAGCGTGCTCGGGTTCCCCTGCAACCAGTTCCTCGGCCAGGAGCCGGGCAGCCCGGAGGAGATCGCGCAGTTCTGCTCGGCGACCTATGGCGTCACCTTTCCGCTCTTCGAGAAGATCGACGTGAACGGCGCGCACCGCCATCCGCTCTATGCGCTGCTCACCGAGGTCCCCGACAAGGACGGGAAGGCCGGCGACGTGGACTGGAACTTCGAGAAGTACCTCGTGTCGACCCGGGGCGACGTCGTGGCCCGGTACCGCCCCCCGGTCACTCCCGAGGACCCCGACCTCGTCGCCGCCATCGAGTCCGAGCTCCCCTCCTAGGGGGTGCACGACGAGACGGCGCCGTTCCAGGCGTCGATCTTCGACATGGACGGGCTCCTCGTGGACTCCGAGCCGCTGTGGCACGAGGCGGAGGTGGAGATCTTGGGAGGGCTCGGCGTCCCGATCGCTCCGGGCGACTGCCGGCAGACCAAGGGCATGTTCGTGCGCGAGGTGACGCGCTACTGGTTCGAGCGGTTCCCGTGGTCGGGGATCGGGCCCGACGAGGTCGCGGACCACGTCGTGGATCGGGTGATCGACCTCGTGGAGGCGAAGGGGCGCCTCCAGCCGGGCGTCGACCAGGCGATCGCCCTGTGCCGATCGCACGGTCTGCGCCTCGCCGTCGCGTCGTCCTCCGAGCACCGCCTCGTCGAGATGGTGCTCGGGCGCTTCGGACTTGCAGTGCACTTCGAGCTCACCCACTCGGCGCAAGACGAGCTCTACGGCAAGCCGCACCCGGCGGTCTTCCTCACCGCCGCCGCCCGGCTGGGGGTCGCGCCCGGCCGGTGTCTCGTGTGGGAGGACGCCCCTGCAGGCGTGCTCGCCGCCAAGGCGGCGCGCATGACCTGCGTGGCGGTGCCCGAGCCTGCCGAGCGCGCGCTGCCCGCGTTCGGCATCGCCGACGCCGTCCTCGGCTCGCTCGAGGAGGCCGACGAGCGCTTGTGGGCACACCTCGTCGAGGTCCACCGCGCGGCGCGTGCCGTCGGGGGCAGGGCGCGTGCCGTCGGGGACAGAGAGCCTGCCGGGCCGGTGTAGCTAGGCTCGTCCGGACCCGACCAGACCCCTTGGAGCCGTTCACCGCACCGCTCCGCCGCTCCGACCAGACCAGCCGACCGCCCCGACCCTTCGAGACGAGCCCGTGTTCCGCCCGCTGCCTCCCGATCCCGACTTCGTCTCCCTCGAGGCCGACGAGCTCGCGCGCTGGCGCGCGGCGCGTGTCTTCGAGCGTTCCGTCGCACAGCGCCATGGTGCGCAGCGTTGGGTCTTCTACGAGGGGCCGCCGACCGCCAACAACCGGCCCGGCCTCCACCACGTCTGGGCGAGGGTCTACAAGGACCTCTTCTGCCGCTATCGCACGATGCGCGGCTATCTCGTCGAGCGGCGCGCGGGCTGGGACACCCACGGCCTCCCGGTCGAGGTCGAGGTGGAGAAGCGCCTCGGCGTGACCGGCAAGCGCCAGATCGAAGAGGAGGTCGGCATCGCCGAGTTCGTCCGGCTGTGTCGCGAGTCGGTCGTCGGCTACGTCGCCGACTGGCGGGTGCTCACCGAGCGGATCGGCTACTGGGTCGACCTCGACGCCGCCTACTGGACCTTCGACCGCGCGTACGTGGAGTCGGTGTGGTGGTACCTGAAGCAGCTCTTCGACAAGACACTGCTCTACGAGGACCTGAAGGTCGTGCCCTACTGCCCGCGCTGTGGCACGGCGCTCTCCTCCCACGAGCTCGGCCAGCCCGAGGTCTACTCCGAGGAAGAGGACGAGTCTGCGTACGTCCGCTTCGAGCTCGTGGGCCACGACCGCGGGCGCGTCGGCGGCGCGGTGGCGCTCTTGGTGTGGACCACGACGCCCTGGACGCTCCTGTCCAACACCGGCGTGGCGGTGCATCCCGACCTCGACTACGTGGTGATCGACGGGCACGTCGTCGCCGAGGCGCTCGCCGACGACGTGCTGGGGGAAGGCGCGACGGCGAGGGCCTCCGCGCGGGTGAAAGGGCGCGACCTCGAGGGCCTGCGCTACCGGCGCCCCTTCGACGCGGTGGCGGTCCCAGCCGTTGACGCCGAGCGCGGGTGGCGTGTCGTGCTCGACGACTTCGTCACCACCGAGGAGGGGACCGGGCTCGTCCACCTCGCGCCGGCCTTCGGCGAGGTCGACCGCGTGGTCGGGCGGCGCGAGGGTCTCCCCACGCTGAACCCCGTCGGACCGGACGGCCGCTTCACTGAGGAGGCGGGCGCAGCCTTTGCCGGGCGGGCGGTGCGCGAGGCGAACCATCTGGTCGACGACCGGCTCGAGGCTGCAGGGCTCCTCGTGCGCCGTCATCTCCACCGTCACCCCTACCCGCACTGCTGGCGCTGCGGGACCGCCCTCATCTACTGGGGGAAGCCGAGCTGGTACATCGCGACGTCCGCCAAGAAGGCAGACCTCGTGGCCGCCAACCGGACCGTCGAGTGGCACCCCGGCTACATCAAGGAGGGCCGGTTCGGCGAGTGGCTCGACAACAACGTGGACTGGGCGCTCTCGCGCGACCGCTACTGGGGCACGCCGCTGCCGATCTGGCGGTGCGAGGCCGGGCACGTGACGTGCGTCGGCTCGCTCTCCGAGCTCTCCGAGCTCGCCGGGCGCGACCTTTCCGAGCTCGACCCGCACCGTCCCGGCATCGACGAGGTCGAGCTGGCGTGCCCGCAGTGCGCGGCCGCCGGGGGCGACTCGCCGGCGAGCGTGCGCACCGCTCGGCGAGTGCTCCCGGTGATCGACGCATGGTTCGACTCGGGCTCGATGCCGGCCGCACAGGTCGGCTACCCGCACAAGGAGGGCTCGGGCGACTCGTTCTTGTACCCGGCCGATTTCATCGCCGAAGCAATCGACCAGACGCGCGGCTGGTTCTACTCGTTGCTCGCGGTCAACACGCTCGCGTTCGGTCGGGCGCCGTACCGCCACGTGATGTGCCTCGGCCACCTCGTCGACGCTGAGGGCCGGAAGATGTCGAAATCGATCGGCAATGTGGTCGACCCGTGGGAGCTCGTCGAGTCACGGGGCGCCGATGCGTTGCGCTGGTGGATGTACTCCCAGGGTTCGCCGTGGACCGCGACGCGAGTGAGCCTGGCGGCAATCGACACGGCGCTGCGCGACATGCTGTTCACCTTGTGGAACACGGCGAGCTTCTTCACGACGTACGCCTCGTTGAACGGCTTCACACCGCGTGACCCGGCGATCCCGGCGGCGGGCGCGCGCAACGTGCTCGATCGTTGGGCGCTCTCTCGGGTGAGCGCGACGGTCACGGACGTGACCGTCGCGCTCGACGCGTATGAGCCGCTCGAGGCCGCCGGTGCGCTCAGCCGCCTCGTCGACGACCTCTCCAACTGGTACGTGCGCCGGAGCCGAAGGCGGTTCTGGCGCACCGATCCCGGCGCCTCCGCGGCCGACTCCCTCGGCGCGCAGGCAACCTTGCACACCGTGCTCCTCGAGATCTCGCGCATGCTGGCGCCCTTCTGCCCGTTCGTGGCCGACCGCCTGTGGCGCGAGCTCGGCGGTCCGAGAACCGGGGCCGCCGGCGGCCAGGCTGCCGACGGCCACGACGTCGATGACGGCGCGTCGGTCCATCTCGACGACTGGCCTGTCGCCGACCCCGACGTCGTGGACCGCGAGCTCGAGGCACAGATGTCGCTCGCGCGCCAACTCTCCTCCTTGGGACGTGCCGCGCGTAGCGACGCCGGGGTGAAGGTGCGCCAGCCGCTCTCTCGCGCGCTCGTCTTCCTCGCGCCCGGCTCGCCCGGCATCCTCGCCGACCTCGTGGCGGACGAGCTGAACGTCGACGAGGTCGTCGAGGCCGACGAGCTGGGAGACGTCTTGACGCTCGAGCTCGTGCCGAACTTCCGGCTGCTCGGCCCTCGTCTCGGCGACGCCGTGAAGGAGGTGCGTGCGGCCCTTGGCAAGATCGACGCCGCCAGGGCGGCCGACGCGCTGGAGGCCGGCGGGACGGTGGAGGTCGTGCTCACGAGCGGCCCGGTATCCCTCGGGCCCGACGAGGTGGAGGTGCGCGTGCGCGGGCAGGCCGGCTACAGCGTGTCGCGCGAAGGAGGCGCCGTCGTGGCGCTCGACCTCGCGATCGACGACGAGCTTCGCCGGCGCGGCCTCGTGCGGGAGGTGGTCCGGCGCGTCCAGGACCTCCGTCGGGCACGAGGGCTCGAGGTGTCCGACCGCATTCGGCTCTGGCTGCGCGGAGTCGACCCCTCGCTCTTCGACGCGATCGGACCCGAGGTCCTCGCGATCGAGGTGCTCGGCGCAGCGGGGCCTGGCGAGGAGTCCCCGCTCGACATCGAGGGACTCGAAGGTGGGGCAGCCTGGCTCGAGCGGATGTAGGGCGCGCGCCGAGGGCGATCAGGCCCGGGCCGTGAACACCTGGAAGGCGAGCGGCGCGTCGTAGCGTCCGTCGGGGCGTGCCAGCGGGGCGATCGCTGCCTGGAGCGCGTTCCATGCCGCGTCCAGCTCCTCGGGTCCCACACCTTGGACCACGAGCTGGTCCCGGTCGGCGATCGCGTCGCGCTCGGCAGTCACGACCACCTCGTAGGGATGACGTTCGATGTCCGTCCAGCCGGCGCCGGCGAGGATCTGGGTCGTCTCGCCTGGGTCCGCGAGGCTGAACGGCCCGGTCGGGCGCTTGCCCAACGCGGGCGGTGGCGGAGCGACGAAGGGGGCCAGCGCGTCGCCGACGAACCACGGGTTCGCCTCCTTGGACTGCCAGCACACGAAGGCAAGTCGCCCTCCCGGTGCGACGTGGCGCCTGATGTTGGCGAAAGCCTGTCGGGGGTCGTCGAAGAACATCACGCCGAACTGGCTCGCCGCCGCGTCGAACGGCGCGCCGGCGATCTCGTCGTGCTGGGCGTCGGCGACGACGAACGAGGCGTTGGGCACACCCGCCTGCTGCGCCCGCTCGTAAGCGAGCTCGCACAGCGGGACCGAGACGTCCGCGCCGACGGCGACACCTGTCGGACCGACGCTCTCGGCGATCGCCGCCGTGGCGAGCCCGCCCCCCGAGCCGACGTCGAGGATGCGCTCGCCTGCTGCCGGCGCCAGGTGGGCAAGCAGGTGCTCGGTGACCGAGGACGTGAACCGTTCCCGGTGCACCCAGATCGCCGTCCAGCGCCGGTCGTTCCACCGCCGCCGTTCGACGCCGTTGCTCGCATCGGGGGTGGGGTCGGTCGTGGGGTCGGTCGTCATGGTGGCGACCGACACGACGTGTTCGGGGCCGAGCGGTTCGGGGCTCGGGGCGGCCCGCAGGTCCTCGCTGCCGGTCACGCGCGTCGCAGCTTGCGCAGCGCAGCTTCGAGCATCTCGCGCTCGTGGGGCTCGAGCGGACCCAGAAGGTGGCGGTCGAGCCCCTTGCGGTGCGCGGCAGTCGCCTCGTCCACCTTGGCGATGCCGGCAGGCGTGAGCGAGACGTAGACGCTTCGCCGGTCGGTGGGGCAGTCCTGGCGCTGCGCGTAGCCGGCGTCGGCGAGCCGGTCGACGAGCCGGGTGATGCCCCCCGAGGTGAGGGAGACCTCGCTGGCGAGCCGCGTCATCGTCATGAACCCACCGGGCGCACGACGGAGCCGGATCATCGCGTCGTACCAGCTGAGCGGGAGCCCGCACGCCTCTTCCATCTCGGCGCCGAGCACCCCGGTGAGGCGGGCGTGCGCCTCGACCAGCAGACCCATGAGCGTGAGCGCCTCGGCGTCGGCGGGCTCGAGCGGTGGCGGCGATGCGGCGGTCACTGGCGCCATGCCAGACGACGTCGAGGTCCCCGTCGACGGGCTCGCGGTGGCCATGCGTGCAGTCTACACTTCGCTTCCCAGTCAGATGTTGCGAGATATCTGAATCATCAGATATAATCGTCCAAACCCGAGGATTCCTGCACGCACACGATGCCTGCACGCACACAAGGAGCACCATGACCGATACCGCGACCACCACCCTGCTGCCGACGCCCGGCACCTACTCGATCGATCCCGCGCACACCGACGTCGGGTTCGTCGCTCGCCACCTGGTCGGGACCAAGGTCCGCGGGCGCTTCACCAAGTTCGAGGGCACGCTCGTGGTGGCCGAGGTGCCCGAGCAGTCCCAGGTGGAGGTGGAGGTGGAGGTGGCGAGCATCGAGACCGGTGTCCAGATGCGCGACGACCATCTGCGCACGAACGACTTCCTCGACGCGCCCAACCACCCCAAGCTCGTCCTGAAGAGCACCGGCCTCACCAAGGTGACCGACACCGAGTGGAAGCTCGCCACCGACCTCACGATTCGCGGCGTCACCAAGCCGGTCGTCTTCGACCTGGAGTACCACGGCAAGGGGGCGGGGATGCAGCCCGGCTCCGAGGTGGTCGCCTTCTCGGCCACCGCCGAGATCGACCGACGCGATTTCGGTGTCGCGTTCAACGGTGTCCTCGAGGGCGGTGCGGTCGTTGTCGGCAACAAGGTGCGCATCGAGCTCGAGGTGGAGGCTGGCCTCCAAAGCTGACCCGCGGCCCGCGGCCGCCGAGCACCGCGCCCCCCTGCGCGGTACTCGGAACGGCGATCGCTGCACGGCGATCCCTGCGCCATGCGGCGCCCCTCGTCTGAGGGTCGGCGCCCGCGCGGGGGCTCCCGTCGGGCACTAGGGTCCACCCAATGGGGAAGCACAAGCTCGTGAAGCGGGCGGACGCCGTGACAGGCATCGTCGGCACGATGGCCAGTATCTGGTGGTTCGCCCTGAAGCCTCGGCGCAAGAGGAGCTGACGCGGCGCGGGCGTGCCGGCCCCACGTGCCTTCTCTTTGGGACGCCCGGGCCATTTGGGACGCCCGGGCCATTTGGGGCGCCCGGCCCATTTGGGACGCCCGGGCCATTTGGGACGCCCGGGCCCCGGCGGCGTCGGTGACTTCTATGAGCGAGGAAGCGTCGCCGGCACTGGCCGACGGCGTGGACCTGCTCCTCGACGACGCCCGCACTACCGTCGCAGGCGGTGCGACGCGCAGGGGTGGCTGAGGAGGGAGATCGAGCCACGCCTACGGTGCGTCGCATTCGGGTGGTCACCTTTGGCGCGCTCGCCGCGCTCGCCGCCGTGGTCGTGCTCGCCGTCGTCGACACGGGCGGCACGGGCACGACGCACCCGGGAGCCCGCACCCCAGTCGCCGGTGCCTCGTCTGGCGCCGCGGCTGGCGCAGGTGGCGTGCCGATCGACCCAGGCGCATTCGCGACGGGCGCGTGTGTATCGTTCGCGCCGACTGCCGGTGACAACCACCACACCGTGTTCATCGATCCTGGTCATGGTGGCGTCGATCCCGGCGGCGCAGGTGTGACCGAGGCAGGCGCCGTCATCTACGAAGACGGAGAGAACCTGGCCATCGCGCTCGAGACCTCCACGATCCTTCGTGCCGCGGGCTTTCGCGTCGTGCTGTCTCGCATCGCGTCGAACACGGTGGTGCGTCTCACGCCTGCCGACATGACAGGGTCGGTGCTCTCGCCCGCAGGCGCCGTCGCGGACGTGGCCGCACGTGACCAGTGCGCGAACGACGCGACGGCGACAGTGCTGCTCGGGATCTACATGGACGCGGGCGCATCACCCTCGAACGCCGGCTGCCTCACCGCGTGGGATCCGTACCGGAGATTCGCGGCGAAGAGCCATCGGCTGGCGACGCTCGTCCAGGCTGACGTGGTGTCGTCGATGAACGCCCACGGCTGGCAGATTCCCAACGACGGGGTCCAGCCCGACACAACACTGGGTGGCGAGCCCCTCACAACAACCGCCGCGGGCTACAACCATCTCATCCTGCTCGGACCGTCGCTCCCCGGTTGGTTCACAACCCCGAGCGAGATGCCGGGCGCCCTCGTCGAACCACTGTTCCTCACCGATCCCTTCGAGGGCTCGATCGCGAACAGCTCTGCTGGCCACCAGGCCATCGCGCAAGGGATGGCGAAGGCGATCGAGCAGTACTTCGCCGGCTAGGGTGCGCCGATGATCGCCGGGAGCGCCGCTGTGATCGGGGTGCGCACGACGGCGGCGGCGATGGCGTCGAACGGCGTGGGCTGGGCATTCACGATCACGACGGGGGATCCGTGCGCCGAGGCGATGGGCACGAGGCCCGCCGCCGGGTAGACGCCGAGCGTCGTCCCCACCGCGAGCAAGAGGTCGCAGCTGCGGGCCGCGACCTGCGCGCGGGCAAGGTCGGCCGCGACCAGCGACTGGCCGAAGCTGATCGTCGCCGACTTCAAGATCCCGCCGCAGGCGAGACAGTGCGGGTCCTCTTCCCCTCCGCGCACCCGGTCGAGGGTCGAAGAGGCGGGCGTACGGGCGCCGCACGCCATGCACTCGACCTCGCGCAACGTCCCATGGATCTCGACCACGTTTCGGCTGCCTGCCCGCTGGTGGAGGCCGTCGATGTTCTGGGTCACGAGCAGTGCCATCACCCCGCGACGCTCGAGCGCGGCGAGCGCCCGGTGCCCGGCCCCGGGCTCGGCGGTCCACGCCGGGGAGTGCAGACGCCCTTGCCATGCCCGTCGCCGCACGTCGGGATCGCGCAGGTAGGCATCCAGGGTCGAGAGCCGCTCGGCGGCGGGGTCCTCGGTCCACACCCCCTGCGGTCCCCTGAAGTCCGGGATCCCCGAGCCGGTCGAGATGCCTGCGCCGGTGAGCGCCACGATCCGGCGCGCCGCTCCGACCAGGCGCCGAGCGGCGGCGAGTGCGTCGTCGTCGTGCTCGCCCATCGTGGTCGCAGGATACGGGCAGGCACGCGAGAATGTGCCCATGGCCTTTGCGACGACGAATCCGGCGACCGGCGAGGTGGAGAAGACCTTCGACCCCCATAGCAGCGAGGAGGTCGACGAGCGCTTGGACAGAGCGGTCGCCGGCTTCGAGGTGATGCGGCGAATGGGTCTCGACGACAGGTCGAGGCTCATGCGCTCGGCGGCGGACCTGCTCGACGCGGAGAACCCCGACGTCGCCAGGGTCCTCACGACCGAGATGGGCAAGACCTTCTCCTCGGCGAAGGCAGAGGTCTCCAAGTGCGCCCTCGGACTCCGCTGGTACGCCGAGAACGCCGCCGCCTTGCTCGCCGACATCCGTATCGACGAGCACAGCTACGTTCGCTACGACCCACTCGGGCCCGTGCTGGCGGTGATGCCGTGGAACTTCCCGCTCTGGCAGGTGGTCCGCTTCGCTGCTCCCGGCCTCATGGCGGGCAACGTCGGGGTGCTCAAGCACGCCGCGAACGTGCCGCAGACCGCGCTGTACATCGAAGACCTCTTCCGGCGCGCCGGCTACCCCGAGGGCGCGTTCACGACGCTGCTCATCGCTGCCGACGGGGTCGCCGACGTGATCGCCGACGAACGCATCCGGGCCGTGACCCTCACCGGCAGCGAGCGTGCGGGCATGGCGGTGGCCGAGGCGGCCGGCAGGGTGCTGAAGAAGTGCGTGCTCGAGCTCGGCGGCTCCGACCCCTTCGTCGTCATGCCGTCAGCAGACCTCGAACGATCGGCCTCCGTCGCCGTCACCGCACGCGTGCAGAACAACGGCCAGTCCTGCATCGCCGCCAAGCGCTTCATCGTGCACGAGTCCGTCTACGAGGAGTGGATCGACCGGTTCATCTCGAAGATGGCGGCGCTGCGCGTCGGGGACCCGATGGACCCCGCCACCGACGTCGGCCCGCTGGTCTCCGACTCGCAGCGAAAGGAGATCGCCTCCCAGGTCGACGACGCCCGAGACAAGGGCGCCACGGTGGCCTGCGGGGGCGTGGCCCCCGACGGTCCGGGCAGCTACTACCTGCCGACCGTGCTCTTGGACGTCACGACCGAGATGCGGGTGCTCCAAGAGGAGGTGTTCGGTCCGGTCGCGACCGTCGAGCGGGTCTCCTCCATCGACGACGCGATCCGGGTGGCGAACCGCACCCAGTACGGGCTCGGGTCGAGCATCTGGACGAACGACGAGGCGGAGCGCGCCCAGCTCGTCGCCGGTATCGACGCCGGGCAGGTGTTCGTGAACACCATGGTGGCGTCCTCACCGGACCTGCCTTTCGGCGGCATCAAACGGTCGGGGTACGGCCGCGAGCTCAGCGACATGGGCATGAAGGAGTTCTGCAACGCGAAGTCCGTCCGCGCCGCCCCCGATGGCGGGAGCGTGCCGTCGGGGAAGACCGCGAGTGAGTGACGCGGCCGGTACCGAGAGCCCGAGCAGGGCTCCTTCGCGCGGGGATCCGCCCCTCACCTACCTCGACCACGCGGCGTCCACGCCGATGCGCCCTGAGGTGGTTGCCGCGATGGCGCCCTTCGCACGCGAGGTCTTCGGCCACGCGTCGGGGAGCCACCGCCAGGCGCGCGCGGCCCGTCAGGCGCTCGAAGAGGCGCGCGACCAGGTCGCCGCGCTCGTCGGCGCGGCCCCGGGCGAGATCGTCTTCACCTCGGGCGGCACGGAGGCCGACAATCTCGCCGTCTTCGGCGTCGCGAGCGCTGCGGCACGCGCCCGGGAGGGGTCCGCGGCCGTCCTCGTCGCTTCGGCGATCGAGCACGAGGCGGTCCTGGGGCCCTGCCGTGTGGCCGCGGCCCGCCTCGCGGGCGTCGACCACGTGCGTGCCGGCGTGGACGCGGCGGGCGTGATCGACCTCGACCGCCTCGCCGAGCTTCTCGACCCCGACGTGGCGCTCGTCAGCGTGATGCTCGCCAACAACGAGGTCGGGACCGTCCAGCCCCTCACAGCGGTGGTCCCGCTGGTGCGGGCGCTCGCTCCGGCAGCCGTCGTGCACACCGATGCGGTGCAGGCCGCACCGTGGCTCGAGCTGGCGACGGCCGCCGCCGGGGCCGACCTCGTGTCCATCTCCGCCCACAAGCTCGGTGGCCCGAAAGGCGCGGGCGCGCTCGTGGTCCGCGGCGACACCGTGCTGGACCCGATCCTCGTCGGCGGCGGGCAGGAGCGCGACCGGCGCGGCGGCACGCACGATGTCGCGGGCGCCGTCGGGCTCGCCGCCGCCCTTGCCGTGTCGGCGGCCGAACGAGAGGAAGAGAGCCTCCGTGTCGCAGCGCTGCGCGACCGGCTGGCCGACGGCATCGTGGCCGCGGTCCCTTCGGTCACCGAAGCGGCAGACCGCAAGCACGTCCTCCCGGGGCACTGCCATCTGTGCTTCGAGGGCGTCGACCGCCAGGAGCTCGTCCTGCTCCTCGACGAGGCCGGTGTGTGCGTCTCGGGAGGTGCGGCGTGCGCGAGCGGCGCGCTGGAGGCGAGCCACGTGCTCTGTGCGATGGGCGTGCCGGCGAACGTGGCGAACGGCGCGATCCGCTTCAGCCTCGGATATACCTCGAGCGCGGCGGACGTCGAGCGAGCGCTCGCGGTCGTGCCCGAGGCGGTCGCCCGCCTGCGGGCTTGAGGGGCCGGCGTCGGCGTGCGCGTGCTCGTCGCCATGTCAGGAGGCGTGGACTCCTCGGTCGCTGCCGCGCTGCTCGCGGCCGACGGCCACGACGTCGTCGGCGCGACGCTGAAGCTGTGGGGTGGCCCCTCGGACTCGGGATGCTGCTCGGTGGCCGACGTCGACGACGCCCGCCGCGTCGCCCAGCAGCTCGGCATCGCGCACCATGTCTTGAACCTCGTCGACGATTTCACCGACGACGTGGTCGTCCCGTACGTGGCATCGCACGCTGCGGGGCTGACCCCGAACCCCTGTATCGAGTGCAATCGCCACATCAAGTTCGACCGGCTCTTGACGCGCGCCCGACGGATGGGCTTCGACCGGCTCGCGACCGGCCACCACGCCCGCGTCGCGTGCGAGGGTGGTCGCTACGTGCTGCGGCGTGGCGCGGACGGCGCGAAGGACCAGTCCTACGTGCTCTCCATGCTCGGCCAGCGTGAGCTGGCCGACGTGTGGTTCCCCGTCGGGCACCTCACGAAGGCGGCGGTCCGGGCGCAAGCATCGAGGCTGGGTCTGCGCACCGCCGCGAAGCCCGACAGCCAGGACGTGTGCTTCATCCACGGCGCCGAGGGGCGCCAAGGGTTCTTGCGCCGGCGCCTCGAGCTGCACCCTGCGGCCGTCGTCGATGCCTGCACGGGAACCAAGCTCGGAGAGGTGGAGGCCGTCGAGCTCGTCACCGTCGGGCAGCGTCGCGGGATCACCGTGGCGGGTGAGCGTCGCTACGCGGTCTCGGTCGACGTGCCCGGTCGCCGCGTGGAGGTGGCGCCGCTGGCCCAGTCCCTCGCGGACCGGGTGGTGCTCGAGCCGTCCTCTATGACCTGGACCGACGGGGCGCTCCCCGACGGCGCACGTGCCATCGCCCAGGTGAGCGCTCACGGGCGGCCTGTGCCCTGCATGCTCCACGTGCGACGGGCCACCGGCGACGGCTCCGCGCGCGAGGTCGTCTGCCGCTTCGACGAGCCCCAGCGACCGGTCGCCCCCGGCCAGACCGTCGCGCTCTACCACGCGGCGGATCCCGACGCTGTCGCCGGCGCCGGGATCGTCGCGCCGGCCACGGCCGGGCGGCGCCGATGAGCGTGCGCTCGACACCGGCCGAGCGTGCCGCGGCGCTGCGCCGCCTCATCGAGCACCACAACGAGCGCTACTTCGAGCTCGACGCGCCCGAGATCCCCGACGCCGACTACGACGCGCTCGTCCGGGAGCTTCGCAAGATCGAGGCCGAGCACCCCGACCTGATCACGCCCGACTCGCCTACCCAGCGCGTGGGCGGTGCCGCGGTCACCCAGCTCTTCTCGCCGGTGCGTCATCGCATCCCGATGATGAGCCTGGACAACGCCTTCTCCGACGAGGAGCTCTTGGCCTGGGCGGACCGGCTGGCGCGTCTGCTCCCAGACGTCGACCTCGAACGACTGGACTTCATGTGCGAGCCGAAGGTCGATGGCGTCGCCATGTCGCTCACGTACGTCGACGGCATGCTCTCTCGCGCGGCGACTCGCGGCGATGGCGTCACCGGCGAGGACGTCACCGCCAATGTCCGCACGATCCGAGACGTGCCACACCGGCTCGCGCGGCCCGCGCCGCACCACCTCGAGGTGCGCGGCGAGGTGTACATGGCCACCGCGGCCTTCGCCGAGCTGAACGCGCGGGCGGCAGCCGAGGGGACGAAGTCGTTTGCGAACCCGAGGAACGCAGCGGCGGGCTCCCTGCGCCAGAAGGACCCTGCCGTCACCGCGTCGCGCCCGCTGTCGTTCTGGGCGTACCAGATCGGCGAGATCGACGGCGCGGTGCCCGAAGCGGCGGGTGACGGCGAGTGGCCGCCGGCGAGCCAGAGCGCCGCGCTCGCGCTCCTGTGCGCGGCCGGGCTCCCGGTGAGCCCTGACGCCGGCAAGGTCCTCGGCGTCTCCGCGGCGTTCACCCGCTGCCGAGAGCTCGAGCACCGCCGCCACGATCTCCCCTACGAGATCGACGGCGTCGTGGTGAAGGTCGACGATCTCGTCCTGCACGCTCGCCTCGGGGCGACGTCGCGGGCGCCGCGTTGGGCCATCGCCTTCAAATTCCCTCCCGAGGACCGCACCACCACCCTGCTCGACATCATGGTGTCCATCGGTCGCACCGGGCGGGCGACGCCGTTCGCGGTGCTCGAGCCGGTCTTCGTCGGGGGTTCCACGGTCCGCCTCGCCACCTTGCACAACGAGGACCAGGTGCGCCTGAAAGACGTGCGTCCCGGCGACCTCGTCGTCGTCCACAAGGCCGGGGACGTCATCCCCGAGGTGGTGGGCCCGGTGCTCGGACCCGACCCCGCCACACGCCCGCCGGCCTGGTCGTTCCCCTCTGCCTGCCCGTCGTGCGGCGGCCCGCTCACCCGGCTGCCGGGCGAGAGCGACACGTACTGCACGAACATCGACTGTCCGGCACAACGCGTCCAGCGCATCGTCCACTTCGCGTCGCGCGCCGCCATGGACATCGAGGGACTGGGGGAGGAGCGGGTGCTCCAGCTCGTCGAGGCCGGGCTGGTGTCGGATCCCGCGGACCTCTACGTGCTGGGTGCGGACCGGCTCGAAGCGCTCGAGCGCATGGGCTCCGTCTCCTCGGGAAAGCTCGTTGCCGCAATCGAGGCCTCCAAGTCGCAACCGCTCAGCCGGCTCCTCGTGGCTCTCGGGATCCGCCACGTCGGCCCGACCGTCGCCCGTGCCCTGGCGATCCAGCTCGGGACGCTCGGGGCGCTGCGCCACGCCACGGCGGAGGAGCTGGCTGGCGTCGCGGGGGTGGGCTCGGTGATCGCCGACAGCGTGATCGAGTTCTTCTCGAACCCCCGCAACGTCGCGGTCGTCGACCGGCTCGTCGCGCTCGGCCTCCGTCTCGACGAGCCGAGCGCGCCGGTCGTCGGCGACGGCGCGGCGGCCCCAACACCTCCCGAGTTGCCCCAGACCCTCGCCGGCAAGTCGGTGGTCGTCACGGGCACCCTGGAGGGCTTCACCCGGGAGGAGGCGGAAGCGGCGATCCTGGCACGGGGTGGGAAGTCGCCCGGCACGGTCTCCAACAAGACGTTCGCCGTAGTGGTGGGCGAGTCACCGGGAGCGTCGAAGATCTCGAAAGCCGAGGCCCTGGCCGTTCCCACCGTCGAAGGCAGCCGCTTCGCCACACTTCTCGACACCGGGGAGATCCCGGGCTGAGGGCGCTCGGCCGCCGCCGGGACCCCGACGAGGTGCCAGCCGGCGTTGGTCCCCCGTCTCCTTGGCGTACGCCAGTAGCCTTACAGTCGCAACCATGTCCATCATCTCGGACCCCGTCGGCCGGGTGCTCGGGAACCGCTACCAGCTGGTGGCGGCGCTCGGATCCGGCGCCTCTGCCCACGTCTTCCTTGCCGAGGACTTGGTGTTGCGGCGGCGCGTGGCCGTGAAGGTCCTTCAGCCTGCGCTGGCGCGCGACGAGACCTTCCTGCGCCGCTTCCGCGCCGAGGCCCGATCGGTCGCGGCGATGAACCACCCCAACGTCCTGCAGGTCTTCGACTGGGGAGAGGGCACAGGCGGCCCGTACCTGGTGCTCGAGTACCTCGAGGGCGGCAGCCTCTTCGACATGCTCGGACGCGAGGAGCAGCTCTCACCCGCTCAGGCCGCGCGCATGGGCTCACAGGCGGCGGAGGGCCTGGCGTACGCCCACGGGCGCGGCATCGTGCACCGTGACGTGAAGCCCGCCAATCTCCTCTTCGACGAAGAGGGACGGGTCCGGGTGGCCGATTTCGGCGTCGCCCGGGCGCTGTCGGCCACCTCTGCGCTCACCGAGTCGGGCGGCACCATGCTCGGGACCGCCCGCTATGCGTCACCCGAGCAAGCGCAGGGCCGGCCCCTCGACGGGCGGTCAGACGTCTACTCGCTCGCGCTCGTCCTCTACGAGGCGGTGACCGGGACGGTGCCGTTCGCCAAGGGCTCGCTGCTCGACACCCTCCAGGCACGCATCGGCGCACCCCTCCCGACGCACGCGGCGCTCGGACCTCTCGGCGAGGTGCTGGCCGCCGCCGCCCACCCCGATATCGGCTCCCGCCCGGACGCGGCAGCGCTCGCCCAGCGCCTGCGGGCGGTCGCCGACCAGCTTCCTGCGGCCGCGCCGCTGCCGCTGGTGCGGCGCGCCCCGCTCGGAGAATCGGCGCTCGGCCCGCTCGGGATGGGAGAGCCCGTGGACGAGCGCCAGGCGACCATCTCGCTGAGCGCCACCACCGCGCTCGCTGCGGGGCTCGGCGCTGGCCTGCTTGCCGACGTCGGCGAGCTGACGCCCTCGAGCCCGGCGGCCGCTGCCGAACGCTACGCCGCCTTCTCTGCTCCGCGCCGGACGGCCCGCAGGCGCTGGCCGTGGGTCCTGGCGGTCGCGGTGCTCGTCGCCTGCATCCTGGCCGCAGGTGCCGTCTACGCGGTGCGCACGCACCTGTTCACGCCCAGCCACCCGGTGCCATCAGTCGTCGACGACTCCCTCACCACCGCTCGGCGCACCCTCCAGGCCGACCACTTCGTGATCCAGGTCGCCCCTGCCGTCCATTCCACGACGGTCAAGGCCGGCCACGTCATCAGTGAGAGCCCTCGGCCCGGGACGGTGCGCAAGGAGCACACCAAGGTCACCATCCTCCCCTCGAAGGGTCCGCCGTCGGTCATCGTCCCCTCCGCGCTGGCACGCCTCAACTGCTCGGTCGCCACGCAGCTGCTCGCCGAGGCGCACCTCAGGGCCCAATGCCCGGCCGTGTCCCAGTACTCGGTGACAGTGCCCCAGGGGGAAGTCATCAGCTGGTCCTACGGCGGCGCGCTCGACCCGAGCACGGCGCCCTACGGTGCGGTTCTCAAGCTGACCGTCTCGGAAGGCAAGCCCCCGGTCACCCTGGCCGACTACGCCGGGCAGAGCTGGACAACGGTGGACGCCACGTTGGCCAACGACGGGCTGCAGCCCCGTGAGGCCCTCGTGTACTCGACAACAGTGCAGGCGGGGCAGGTGATCTCGACGACACCGGGGACGGGCCAGACCGTGTCAGCTGGCTCGACGGTCACGGTCACCGTCTCCAAGGGTCCCTCGGAGGTGACCATGCCCACAGTCGTGGGCCTCACAGTCTCCAAGGCCACGGCGATCGTCCAACATGCCGGGCTCACAGTCGGCGCGGTCTACGGGCCGGGGACAGGGCAGGTCTTCACCTCGGTGCCGCTCGCCGGCCAGAAGGCGAAGATCGGCTCCGTGGTGACGCTCTACACCGAGAAGCCCGGCAGCCAGAAGGGCGGGGGCTCCAAGGGCTCAGGTGGGTAGCTCGGTCGCACCGAGGCGGTAGCGGGCGCCTCGGCGCTCTCCTTCTTGGACGAGCGAGCCTCGGCGGACGAGCGCCCGGATGACCGCCGGCCACGTCGAGGCAGGTACGCCGCTCATCGCCATCACCTCGGCTTTGCCGAGGCTCCGTCCACCCGCGGCACGGAGCACTGCGAGGACGCGTTCTTCGGCCGAGGAGACCTTTGGACCCGACCCGTCGCCAGCGTGCGCGCGTCCCTCATGGCGTCTGGGGGAAAGACGGACGACGGCGCAGGCAGTCGGGCCGGCTTCGCGCTCGACGGTCTCCACCACCCGCTCGTGGTGCGTGAAGAGCAGCACCTGCGTCCGTTCGCCCAACGCGCCGAGCGCCCGGATGGCCGCCGCGGCGCGCCCGTCGTCGAAGTGGACGAGCACGTCGTCGAGGACGACCGGCATGGGCTCGACCGACTCGCGCAGCTGGTGCTCGATCCCCGCCAGCCGGAGCGCGAGGTACAGCTGGTCCCTCGTGCCGTCGCTCAGCTGTGCAACCCGGTAGTGCTCGCCACCCTCGCGCTGGACGACGAGGATCTGGCGGTCGCCGTCTGACGCGGTGGCAAGTTCGACGTACGCTCCATCGGTCATGAGGCGGAGGAGGTCGGTAGCGCGGCGCAGGAGAGGGCCACGATGGCGCTCGCCGTGCTCGGCGATCGCGCGTCGCAGGATCGTCGCCGCGAGGGCGGTGCGCGCGTACTCGGTGACGCTTGCCGCAGCGAGCGCGAAGTCCGCTTGCGCGTCTTGTTCGAGATCCGCGGCTCTGGCGGCGTCGGACACCGCGGCGAAGGCCTTCTTGGCCTCCGCGAGCTCTTGATTGGCCGCTTCGAGCTCATCTTGGAGCGCGTCGACCGTAGACGACAGCGCCGCCAGCTCACCGTCGAGCGCGTCGCCCGCCCCGAGCACGTCGGACTCGAGCTCGTCGATGTCCTCGGCACCACCCTGTTCGACCAGCAAGTTCTCGGTGCTCTTCAGCTCGGCGCGCAGCAAGGCCGCGCGGGAGGCCCGTTCGACGTGGTCGTCGATCCCTTCATCGAGTCGGCGGTCCTCGTCGCAAGCGATGGCCGCCTCGGCGCGCAGGGAGTCGAGGGTGCGGGACGCCGCGTCCATGGCGCCGAGCGCCGCGTGCCACGTCTCGTCCACTTCGGCCAGATGCTCTTCGACAGTCTGCCGGCGCTGCTGAGCCTGCTCGGCGGCGCGCAGCTCGCGCTCGAGCTCGGCCACGGCGCGCCGTGGTGTCCGCCCGTCGATGCCGAAGATGGCGGCCACCTGCGCGACGCGTGCCTCGTACGCTCGGCAGTCGCGCTCGATGCCAGCGATCCGCCGCGCCAGCGTGCCCGCCTCCCGGCGCGCGGCCGCGAGGTCACGATGACCCCCCACTGCCACCAGTGCGGCTTCGGTGCTCATGGATGCCGCCACGCCCACCGACCGGGTGGCCACCTCCCAGGACCGGCGCCACGAGTCGAGCGCGTCTCGGCGTGACGCGAGCTCGGCCTCGCGCCTCGGGACTTCGCGCTCGGCAGCCGTGAGCTCGGCCTCGAGCGCGCGACGCGTCTGGGCGTCCTGGTGGGCTGCCTGCACGACCGCGGTCCCGTGCGCCACCAGGTCCTCGAGCTCCGGCGCTGTCGACCGTTCGCCGACCGCGTCGAGGGCTGCGCGAAGGGCTGCCTGGTGCTGGTCGATCTCACCGGCCGCCGCGGCGAGCTTGGCCTCGTCGCGGCGCCAACGGCCGATCCCGGCCACGAGGTCTCGCTCGTCCGCCAGCCACTGCGCCATCGCCTCGGGGGTGCCGGCCACGACGCCGATCGCCGACCATCGTGCATCCCATGCTGCCGATGCCGCCGCATCGGCCCGGGCGAGCTCGGCTGCCTGGGCGGCCAGCATCGCCAGCTTGTGCTCGACGTCGCTCTTTTGGGCTCTGAGCTGCTCGACCTTCGCGATGGCGTCGGCACTCGCGTAGCGCTCGTCGGCCGCCTCGTCAGCTCGCGCGACCGCCTCCTCGTAGGCGTCGAGCACGGCGCGCCCGTCTGCCGACGCCAGATCCGGCGCCCCGCCCTCGGCGCCGGCCCGCACCCTGCGCCATCCGGCGTCGCGATGGGCTCGGGCGGCGCTCACCCGTTCGGGGTCGGGCGTGGCGGTCGCCATCTTCTCCAGCTCTCGCTCGAGTGCGCCAGCGTCGGACTCGACGCGGTGCCGTTCGGCGTCGAGCGTCTCTTTGCGGAAGCGATGGTGGCCGCGCCGCGCCCGCTCGTCCTCGATGTCGGTCGAAGCCGGGACCACCAGCGACTCGATGCCCGATCGGTCCAGCGAGCCGAGCCCGAGGCGAGCGGCAGCCCCGTCCAGCTCCGCCGCAGTTGCCCGTACCTCGGCCCGCTGGGCAGGGAGCATGCGGGCCGCGTCGAGCTTGGCGCGGGCCCGGTCGAGCGCTCGTGCCAGTGGGGCGATGTCCACGGGCTCTTTCAGCGCGGCGAATCGCGCGCGGAGCTGACCGACCGTCTCCTCTGCGCGATCGACCTCCGTGACCGCCGCGCGTTCGGCGGTCTCGAGCGCGCTGAACTGTCGGGCGAGCCGCTCGAGCTCGATCAGGTCGCTCTCGGCGACGACCGCCCCGTCGTCGGTTGCCTTGCCGAGACGTTCGAGCTGCTCATGCACTGCCTGGCGAGCCTGCTCGTGCTCTGCGCGTCTCTTGGGGAGGTGCTCGAGATCCGTGGCGTACCGATCGGTCCCCCGAACGAGCCCGTCGATCGCGTCTGCACGATCGAGCACCGCGGCCGGCACCACGATGCGCTCCACCTCGGCGGCGAGCCGCGTCCGTGTGCCCGTCGCGCGGTCGTAGGCGTCCCTAGCTCGCCGGTACGCGGCCGCCGCCTCCTGCGCCCTCGCCGCCCAATCGGGAGACGGCACCGGACCGAGCTCCTCGAGATCGCGCTGGAGGCGGCGCCGACGATCCACCAACGGCTTCGCCGCCTTCAACCTGCCCACGCGTCGCTGGTCCGCCTGCGCAGCGGTGAAATCGGCTCGGGCCTTTTGCACCCGTCGGGTCGCGAGCTCGACGTCCTGGCGCAAGCGGTCCCACTCCCGGGCGCGGACCCGGGCGGTGCGCGCCTGCTTCATGCCCTCTTGGAACGCCTTGAGCGCCTTCGGGATCCGCTGGGCGCTTCCCCGGTCCCGGTACAGCGTCCCCGCGCGCTCGTCCAGCCTCGCGAGCACCGCGGACACCGAGCCGGATCCGAGGCTCGCGCCGAAGACGAGCCGGCCGATCTCGCCGTCGGCTTCCAGAAGCGACTCGGACCCTCGGCGCAGCTCCTCGTGGTCGACCGCGAACAGGCGACCGTAGGCGAGCTTCGCGACACCGCCTCGGAATCGGTCGATGTCGGCCTCGTCGAGCGGCGCGCCGTCCGCCCGTTCCAAGCCCGAGACGCCGCGGCGCACGATGCCGAGCTCGGTGCCGTCCGCGGCGCGCAGGGTCGCCCCGATGCGGAGGCCATAGAGCCCGTGGCGATGCGCGTCGGGGGTGTCGCGGTCGATCCCGAACAATGCGGCGACGAGGGCGCGCCTCGCGGTCGACTTCCCGGCCTCGTTCGGTCCGAAGAGCACGGTGATGCCGTGCTCGGGACAAGACAGATCGAGGATGGTGCCCTGGTAGTGCCCATAGGCATCGAGCTCGAGCCGTTCGACGCGCATCAGGCGCCGGTGCCGAGCTCGGCGGCGAGCAGGGCCTCTGCCGCGTCGATCAGCTCGGCGAACGACCCCTGGTCGAGCCCGAGTGCCCCGAGCGCGATCGCGGCATCGCGCTGCGGGCCGAAACGCGATCGCACCCCTGCCATGAGCGCGTCCACGATCGGGCGACCGAGAGCTTCGTCACGGACCTGCGCGATGGCCGCAGCCACCGCCGCGAGCGCGTCGTCGGTCGCAGGGCTCGTCGGCGGCTCGGACGCCTCCACGTCGACCCGTTCCAGCCAGACGTCGGCGTCACTGCCGGCGGCGTCGGCTCGCAGCTGCGTCTCCCACTGCTCGCGAGCCCTGGCCCACTGTGCGGCGGCGCGAGGTCCGGCAGCGATGCGGAGCCGGACCGCGTGCAGCGGCGCCGGCTCCGCCGCTCGGACCTGTCCCAGCCGTTCGACGACCGCCTCGGTGACCTCGTCGGGCGTCGTCGCGGTGGCCGCGTCGATGTCGAGGAGGTGCCAGCGGACCGGCGCCACCTCACGATGGACCACCTCGGTGACCTGGTCACCGTCGTACTCGACCAGCGTGACGCCCTTCGAGCCGGTCTCGCCGATGTGGCGGCCGCAGATGTTGCCGGGGAACACGATGGCGACGCCGTCCCGCTCGAGCACTTCGCGCATGTGGACGTGGCCGAGAGCCCAATATTGATAGCCGCGCTGGACGAGGCCGTCGAGCGTGCACGGCGCATAGGTCGCATGGCCGGGCCGACCGTTCAACGAGGTGTGCAGGACGCCGACGTTCAGCAGTCCCCGGCGCGGCGCGGGATAGTCCGCGCTGAGGTCCACGTCGATCGCCCGAGTCGGGTAGCTGCGACCGTGGAAGGCGACGCCGAGATCCTCGAACGTCACGACGTCGGGCGCTGTCGAGGGCAGCACCGTCGCGTTGTCGGGCAGCGACAGCCGACGGGTGATCTCGCTCTCGGCGTCGTGGTTGCCATAGGCGATCACCACCCGCACATCAGCGTCCCGCAGCCGGTGCAGCTGGCGCTGTAAGAACACCGCGGTCTGGTAGTCGTCGCGGTCGCCGTCGTAGAGGTCGCCTGCGATGACCACCGCGGAGACCCTCGTGTCGAGCGCGACGTCCACCGCCTGCTCGAGGGCCCGTCGGGTGGCACCGCGCAACGACTCGGCAGGTGCGTCGCCGAACCGGGACAGCCCTCGGAGCGGGCTGTCGAGATGGAGGTCGGCACAGTGCAGCAACTTCATGGGTCCACCTCCGTTCGGCGCCCGGGATCCGGCCCGCGATCCCCGCGTCGGCGATGGTACTCAGGCGGTGTGACGCTCACGCGCCCCTACCGGCGGCGGCAGGCTGCCGGTACCCGCCGGCGCACAGGAGGGCGGGCCGCCCCTCTGCCAGGGGAGTCGGCGCGGCGGCTGCCGGCGGATCGCTGATGCCCAAGGGTACCGGCGGGCCCACCGCTACCCCTGCCGAGGTGCCCCGCTACCCTGGTGGCCGCCGGCGACGCTGGTGGTGCACCGGCTCGGTCGTCCACCATGAAGACAGGAGAAGACGCCATGGGAGCACTTGACGGTCGAGTGGCGATCATCACGGGCGCTGGGAGAGGCATCGGCCGGGAGCACGCACTGCTGTTCGCTGCGGAGGGTGCCAAGGTGGTCGTGAACGACCTCGGCGGCGCCGTCGACGGGTCGGGTGACGACCGGTCGCCCGCCGTCAAGGTGGTCGACGAGATCCTGGCCGCTGGTGGCGAGGCGATCGCGAACAACGACGACGTGGCCGATTGGGACGGCGGCAAGCGGCTCATCGACTCCGCGATCGAGGCGTTCGGCGACCTGCACGTGCTCGTCAACAACGCGGGCATCCTCAGAGACCGGGTCATCGTGAACATGACCGAGGACGATTGGGACAGCGTCATGCGCGTCCACTTGAAGGGGCACTTCGTTCCCACTCGCCATGCGGCGACCTACTGGCGCGAACGGAGCAAGGCGGGAGACGACGTGCGCGCCGCGATCGTGAACACCTCGTCGACCTCGGGGCTCCTCGGGAACCCCGGCCAGGCGAATTACGGCGCGGCGAAGGCAGGCATCGCGGCCTTCAGCGTGATCGCCGCCCAGGAGCTCGGCAGGTACGGGGTGCGGGTGAACGCCATCGCCCCGGCTGCGCGTACCCGGATGACCGAGTCGACGCCCGGGCTCTCCGACATCGTCAAGCGGCCGCCGGACGAGTCGCAGTTCGACGTGTGGGACCCGGCGAACGTCTCGCCGTTCGTGGGGTACCTCGCGACGGAGGACTGTCCGCTGACCGGACGGGTCTTCTTCGTCCAAGGTGGGACCGTGCGCAACTTCTGCAACTGGACGATGACCGAGACGATCGACCGTCCCGGCCGATGGACCGTCGACGAGCTGCGCACGGAGATGGCGAAGCTCGGGCAGTGAGCCGCCGGCTGGGCGCACGGGGACCGCGTCGGCGCTGCGTGGGGTCCCCGCTCGCGGATCAGCCGGTGATCTCGCGCAACCGGTCGGCCATCGCGTCGGCCCGCTCGTCGGTCGGCGCGGACTGGAGCGCCATGAGCTTTGCCATGTCGCCCTCGACTCTGACCTTCCCTGCCATGAACGCCTGGAGGCCCGCCTGCGGGTTCCGTTCGACGAGGATGGCCTTGGCGGTCTCGTAGTCGACGGTGACCGAGAGGTCGGCGTCGTCGACGTGGCCCTTGTCGATGTCGAGCTCTCCACCGGTCGTGTCCATGTGCGCCCGGAGGCTGTCTTCACCGAAGGGCATGTCGGTGACGAGGAGGTTCATCCGCACTGGGTGGTTGATCGTCGGAGAGTCGTCTCGCAGCTCGGCGCGAATGGCGCGAGCCTCTTCGATCCACTCGTCGCTCAGGAATGGGTAGGGCATCGCCGCTCCTTGATCGACCTGGCCCTCACTTCTGGCCCGGCACTGGCCGTGAGACTACGCGGCTGCGGCGGCCGGGCCGGTCGCGCCCCGGGGGGCGTCGGTCGGCCTGCCTCATCGCCCAGGTCGACCGCGGCACGCCGAGCGTCTCGGCACCCCCGGCAACCGGGCTGCACGGCCGTCGGTAGAGTGCCCTGGCGTGGCCTCCCCCCTCATGCCCGGCGCGGCGCCGTTGTCGATCGATGGCGGTCCCGCGGGCGTGCTGCTGCTCCACGGTTTCACCGGGACGCCCGCGGTGCTGCGCCCGGCCGCGGAGCGCCTGGCGGCACAGGGCCTCTCGGTGGAGCTGCCGCTGCTGCCGGGTCATGGCACCGCGGTGGTGGACATGGTCGAGACGCGTTGGAGCGACTGGGCACGGGCCGCCGAGGAGGCCTACGGGACGCTGGCTTCTCGATGCGCCCGGGTGGCGGTCGTCGGCTTCTCCATGGGCGGCACGCTCGGGTGCATGCTGGCGGCGCGCCACGAGACGATCCGGGGGCTTGCGCTCGTGAACCCGTTCGCCCAGCCGCCCGACGACGACCTGCGCAGCGCCGTGCACGAGCTGGTGCAGGCCGGCGTCGAGCTCGCGCCGCGCGCCGCCGCCGAGACACCGCGGGGACCGACCGGGCGGCCCGACGTGGCCGATCCCGACGTCGGAGCATTCCCGACCTACCACGACGTCCCGTTGGCCTCGCTCTTGTCGCTGTTCGAGGGTGTCGAGGAGGTGGCGCTCGGGCTCGGTTCGATCCGCTGTCCCGTGCTCCTCTTGTCGAGCAAGGAGGACCACGTCCTGGCGCCGAGCAACGGGGACCTCGTCGTCGCCTCGGTCGCCGGGTCGGTGGAGCGGGTGTGGCTCGAGCGCAGCTATCACAACGCGTTGGTCGACTACGACCGCCAGGAGGTCGAGGATCGTCTCGTGGCGTTCGTGGTCTCGGTGACCGGCACCGGGGCCGGCGATGCCGATCAGGCCGGCGATGCCGATCAGGAGGAGGAATGAGCGAGCAGTCTGCCACCCTTGGGCGCGAGGACGTCGCACATGTCGCGTCGCTGGCGCGCCTGGCGCTCACGGACGAAGAGCTCGACCGGTTCACCGTCCAGCTCGCCCGTGTGATCGATCACGCGCGCGATGTCGCGGCGCTCGACGTCGCCGAGGTCGAGCCGACGTCTCACCCCGTACCGATGAGAAACGTCCTGCGGCCCGATGTGGTGGGCGAGTGCCTCGGCCGCCACGAGGTCCTGGCGGCCGCACCGGAGTGCGAGGACGGGCGCTTCAAGGTGCCGCGCGTCATCGGGGAGGCACCGTGAGCGCGCGGGAGATCGCGCGTGCGGTACGTGCCGGCGAACGGTCGGCGCGCGGCGTCGTCGAGGAGTCGTTGGCGGCGATCGCCGAACGCGACGGCGAGGTGCACGCCTTTCTGCTCGTCACCGGTGACGAGGCCCGCTCGGCAGCCGACGCCATCGACGCCGCTGTCGCCGACGGCCGGGACCCGGGTCCGCTCGCGGGCGTGCCCGTTGCCTTGAAGGACAACCTCTGCACGAAGGGGATCCCCACCACGTGCGCCTCTCGCATCCTGGAGGGCTGGCGCCCGCCGTACGACGCGACGGTGGTGACGCGGCTCCGCCGGGCCGGCGCAGTCGTCGTCGGCAAGACGAACCTCGACGAGTTCGCCATGGGCTCGTCGACCGAGAACTCGTGCGCTGGTCCCACGCGCCACCCGGCCGATCCGTCGCGTGTGCCGGGCGGCTCGTCGGGGGGTTCCGCCGCGGCCGTCGCCGCGGGGTTCGTCCCGCTCGCCCTGGGCTCCGACACCGGTGGTTCCGTGCGCCAGCCAGCGGCGCTCTGCGGGACCGTCGGCGTCAAGCCGACCTATGGCGCGGTCTCCCGATACGGCCTGGTCGCCTTCGCCAGCTCGCTCGACCAGATCGGCCCTCTGGCGGCGAGCGTGGAGGACGCCGCGCTGCTCTTGGAGGTCATCGCCGGCCACGACCCGCTCGACTCGACGTCGATCGCCCAGGCGGCCCCCGAGGTCACCGCTTCGCTCGACGTGGGAGTGGCGGGGCTCCGGGTGGGGGTGTGCGACGAGCTCGTCGAGGGGACCGCACCCGACGTCGTTGCCCGCGTCCAGCAGGCGGCGGACGCGCTCGTTGACGCCGGCGCGCACGTCACGAGGGTCTCGGTCCCCGAGATGCGCTACGGGCTCTCCGCGTACTACCTGATCGCGCCGGCGGAAGCCTCTTCGAACCTGGCTCGTTACGACGGGGTGCGCTACGGGCTTCGGGTGCCGGCCTCGGACGTCGCGGCGATGAATGTCGCGACGCGCACCGCCGGGTTCGGGCCCGAGGTCAAGCGGCGCATCATGCTCGGGACGTACGCCTTGTCCGCGGGCTACTACGACGCCTACTACGCCAAGGCGCAGCGGGTGCGTACGCTCCTCATCGAGGCATTTTCCCGAGCCTACGAGCAGGTCGACGTGCTCTTGGGGGCAACCGCGCCGACCACCGCCTTCCCCATCGGCGAGCGCGTCGACGACCCGATGGCCATGTACATGTCCGACGTGTGCACGATCCCGTCGAACCTCGCGGGCCATCCGGCGATCAGCGTGCCCTTCGGCACGGGCGACGACGGGCTCCCCGTCGGGGTCCAGGTGCTCGCGCCGGCGCTCGAAGAGGCGCGTATGTTCCAGGCGGCCGCAGCGATCGAGCGAGCTGCGCCGGCGCCAGGATCGGGGACAAAGTGATGTCGGGACCTTCGACAGGCTGGGAGATCGTCGTCGGGCTCGAGGTGCACTGCGAGCTGCAGACCAAGACCAAGCTCTTCTGCGCGTGCCCGAACGCGTTCGGCGACGAGCCGAACACGAACGTCTGCCCGGTCTGTCTCGGGCTGCCCGGCTCGTTGCCGGTGCTGAACGAGCAAGCGGTCGAGCTCGCGATGCGGATCGGGGCGGCGCTGCACTGCGAGGTGCGCTCGTCGAGCTTCCACCGAAAGAACTACTTCTATCCCGACATGCCGAAGGACTACCAGATCAGCCAGTACGACCAGCCGATCAACGTCGGCGGCTACCTCGAGCTCCCAGACGGCAGCCGGGTCGGCATCGTGCGAGCCCACATCGAGGAGGACACGGGCAAGACGAGCCACCGGGGGGAATCGGGACGGATCCATTCGGCGGACTATGCGCTCGTCGACTACAACCGCTCCGGGGTGCCGCTCGTCGAGATCGTGACGGAGCCCGACATCCGCTCGGCCGCGCAGGCCCGGGCGTTCGTGGCGGAGCTGCGTGGCGTCCTCGTAGCGGCCGAGGCGTCGGACGCCCGGATGGAAGAGGGCTCGTTGCGCATCGACGCGAACGTCTCGGTCCGCGCCGAGGGCACCGAGCAGCTGGGCACGCGCTGCGAGATCAAGAACCTGAACTCCCTCCGCTCCCTCGGCCTCGCCATCGAGCACGAAGCCGCGCGCCAGGTGGCGGTGATCGACGCCGGGGGGCGGGTGGTCCAAGAGACGCGCCACTGGGACGAGCAGGGGGGGCGGACGGTGCCCCTGCGCTCGAAGGAGGAGGCGTTCGACTACCGCTACTTCCCCGAGCCCGACCTCGTGCCGCTCGACCCCGATGCGGACTGGAAGGCCCGCGCCGCCGCGGGGGTGGGCATGCTGCCTGCCGAGCGCCGGGCTCGGCTCGCCGCGCTGGTTGGCTCGCCGACGAGCCAGCAGACCGACCAGCTGCAGGCTGCGGTCGACCAGGGACTCGACGACCTGGTGGTCGCGGCGGTCGAGGCGGGGGCACCGGCTGGCCTCGCGCTCGTCCGTGCGGTCAACGAGCTCGCAGTCGACCTCGTCGCGGCGCGGGCGCTCGACCCCGGCTCCTTTGCGGCACTGCTCCAGCTCGAAGAGAGCGGCGCGCTCAGCCCCACCCAGGCGAAGACAGTCCTCGCGACGCTTCGCGACGCCGGCGGCGGCGACCCGGGCGCGATCGCCAGGTCGAAGGGGTTCGAAGCGCTCGCCGAGGCGACGCTCGAAGGGGTCGTGCGCGACGTCGTCGATGCGCACCCTGACGAGTGGGCGCGCTACCTCGCAGGCGACGACAAGCTCGCCGGCTTCTTCACCGGCCAGGTGATGAAGGCGACCTCGGGGAAAGCCAACGGGAAGGCGGTCGCGGGCGCGCTACGGCGGCTTCGCGGCTGACCGCTCGACCGCTCGTCGGGCGCGACGGTGCTTCGAGCCCTACAGTCTCGGCCATGACCACCAGCAAAGACCGCATTGCCGCGACCGTTCCCGGTTCGGAACGACCGGGCATGAAGCCGCGCAGCTACGAGGTCACCGAAGGGCCCACGCGGGCCCCGGCGCGCGCGATGCTGCGCGCAGTCGGGATGACCGACGCCGACTGGGACAAGCCCCAGATCGGGGTCGCGTCCAGCTGGAACGAGGTCACCCCCTGCAACCTGCCCCTCGACCGGCTTGCCAAGCGGGCGAAGGAGGGCGTGCGTGCCGCTGGCGGCTTCCCCTTCGAGTTCGTCACGATCGCGGTCTCCGACGGGATCTCGATGGGCCACGAGGGCATGCGAGCCTCGCTCGTGAGCCGCGAGATCATCTGCGACTCGATCGAGACCATGATGCACGCGGAGCGTTTCGATGCCCTCGTCACCTTCGCCGGCTGCGACAAGTCGCTTCCGGGGATGCTGATGGCGGCCGCCCGGGTGAACCTGCCGAGCGTCTTCCTCTACGGCGGCTCGATCCTCCCGGGCAGGCTCCGTGACAAGGCGCTCGACGTCGTGAGCGTGTTCGAAGCGGTCGGCGCGCATGCGGTCGACGCGCTGAGCGACGAGGAGCTCGCCCTCATCGAGCGCAACGCCTGTCCGACCGAGGGATCCTGCGCGGGGATGTTCACGGCGAACACGATGGCGTCGGTTGCCGAGGCGCTGGGGATGTCGCTGCCGTCCAGCGCGTCCGTGCCCGCCGTGGACCGGCGGCGGGACGACTTCGCGTACGAGTCCGGTCGTGCCGTGATCTCGCTCCTCGAGGCGAACATCCGCCCGCGCCAGATCATGACCAAGGCCGCGTTCGACAACGCGATCGCAGTGGTGATGGCTCTCGGGGGCTCGACCAACGCCGTGTTGCACCTCTTGGCGATCGCCCACGAGGCGCGCGTGGCCCTGGAGCTCGAGGACTTCAACCGCATCGCGGCGAAGGTGCCCCACATCTGCGACACGAAGCCCCACGGCAGGTACCACATGGTCGACATCGACCGCGTCGGCGGGCTGCCGGTGGTCATGCGGGAGCTGCTCGAGGCGGGACTGCTCGACGGAGACTGCCTGACCGTGACGGGCAAGACCATCGCCGAGAACCTCAGCGCGCTGGACCCGCCGTCCCCCGACGGCGCCGTCGTGCATCCCCTGAGCGACCCCATCCACGCAGACGGCGGCATCGCCATCCTGCGTGGCTCGCTCGCGCCGCACGGGTGTGTCGTGAAGGTCGCGGGGCTGGACCAGACCACGTTCGAGGGCACCGCGCGCGTGTTCGACGGCGAGCAGGCCGCGCTCGAGGCCATCCTGGCTGGCGGCATCCGGCCGGGCACGGTCGTGGTGATCCGCTACGAGGGGCCCAAGGGCGGCCCCGGCATGCGAGAGATGCTGGCGGTGACCGGGGCGATGAAGGGGGCGGGGCGCGGCGGGGACTGCGCCCTCGTGACCGACGGTCGCTTCTCGGGGGGGACCCACGGCTTCTGCATCGGCCACGTGGCGCCCGAAGCGGTCGACGGCGGACCGATCGCTTTGGTGCACGACGGCGACACGATCAGGATCGACGTCGGGGCACACCGGATCGATCTCGTCGTCGGCGACGACGAGCTGGTGCGCCGCAAGGCGGTGGTCAAGCCGTTCGAGCCCCGCTACACGACCGGTGCGCTCGCCAAGTACGCGCGCCTCGTGACGGGGGCAGAGCGGGGCGCGGTCACCGAGCCGTAGCTCGGCCGTGCCCCCCCGGCACGCCCTACTGGCACGCCCTACTGGCACGCGGCGCCCAGGACGTGACACAATGCAAGGGTCATGACCCGTCGCAGCGTGCTGGTACTGATTCGTTAGGCGCTCGGCGACCCCGCCGCGCGCCCTTCGACCTCCCTTCGGGGAGGTCCTTTCAATTCCGGAGCCGATATGAAACTCACCGGGGCCCAAGCCCTCATCAAGAGTCTCGAGATGGAAGGCGTGGAGGTCATGTTCGGCCTCCCGGGCGGAGCGATCCTGCCCGTCTACGACCCGATCCTGGGCTCGTCGATCCGTCACGTACTGGTCCGGCACGAGCAGGGTGCGGGGCACATGGCCGAGGGCTACGCCATGGTCACCGGACGCCCTGGGGTGGCGATGGTCACGAGTGGCCCGGGGGCGACCAACATCGTCACTGCGCTGTCGAACGCCTACATGGACTCCACGCCGCTGGTGGTGATCACCGGTCAGGTCCCGACGGCCTCGATCGGCACCGACGCGTTCCAAGAGTGCGACATCACGGGCGTGACGATGGGCATCACCAAGCACAACTGGCTGGTGAAGACAGCCCAGGACATCCCCGAGACGGTGGCATCGGCCTTCCACGTCGCGACGACCGGTCGCCCTGGTCCCGTGCTCGTCGACGTCCCGAAGGACGTCTCGTTCGCCGAGATGGACTGGCACTGGCCCCCGGCGCTCGATCTGCCGGGATTCCGGTCTCCTTCTGCGCCCGAGACGGCCGACGTGCAGGCTGCGGCCGCGCTCGTGGCGTCTGCGACCCGGCCGGTGATCTATGCGGGCGGTGGCATCTTGAAGGCGCGGGCCGTCGAGGAGCTGCGCGTGCTGGCGGAGCGCACGGGGATCCCGGTGGTGACGACGCTGATGGCGCGCGGAGCGTTCCCCGACTCGCACCCGCAGTGCCTGGGGATGCCGGGCATGCACGGGAACTACACCGCGGTCACCGCCCTCCAGAGGTCCGACCTTCTCATCGCTCTCGGCACCCGCTTCGACGACCGGGTCACCGGGCGCATCGACGCCTTCGCGCCAGGTGCCAAGGTGGTTCACGTCGACATCGACCCAGCCGAGCTGAACAAGGTGCGCCGCGCGGACGTGGCGATCGCGGCGGACTGCAAGCTCGCCATCGGCGCGCTCGCTGCCACCTTGGAGGGTGCCCCGGCGCCAGACCTCTCGGAGTGGTGGAGCCAGCTTCGTCGTTGGCAGGAGGCGTTCCCGCTGTACTACTCCCAGAGCGACGAGCCGCCGATCAAGCCACAGATGGTGGTCGAGAAGCTCCGGGACCTCTCGCCGGACGACACCATCTTGGTGAGCGGCGTCGGGCAGCATCAGATGTGGGCGGCGCAGTACTGGCGCTTCGATCATCCCTACAGCTGGGTGAATTCGGGCGGTGCCGGCACCATGGGCTTCGCCGTTCCCGCGGCGATCGGCGCGAAGATGGGCCGGCCGGACCGGACCGTGTGGGCCGTCGACGGTGACGGCTGCTTCCAGATGACGGCCCAGGAGCTCGTGACCGCGTCGGCGGAGCGGGTGCCCGTGAAGGTGGCGATCTTGAACAACGCCTACCTTGGGATGGTCCGCCAGTGGCAGGAGATGTTCTATGGCGAGCGGTACTCGGAGGTCTACTTGTCGCCGGACCTGCCCGACTACGTGAAGTGGGCCGAGGCGATGGGGTGCGTCGGGCTCCGGGCGGAGTCCCCCGACGAGGTGGGCACGGTGATCGAGAAGGCGAACGCGATCGACGACCGCCCTGTCGTGGTCGACTTCCGCACGGACGCCTTCGAGAAGGTGTTCCCGATGGTGCCGGCGGGTGCTTCGAACGACGACATCGTCGTCCATCCCGCGCAGGCCTCCGGCCGGTGAGCACCGTGCGTCATCACATCCTCACCGTGCACGTCGAGAACAAGGCCGGCGTGCTGGCGCGGGTGGCCGGGCTCTTCTCTCGCCGCGGGTTCAACATCTTCTCGCTGGCCGTCGCGCCGACCGACGACGCGCGGTTCAGCCGGATCACCATCGTGGTGGACGTGGAGTCGGCCCCGCTCGAGCAGATCGTCCACCAGCTCGACAAGCTGGTGAACGTCGTGAGCATCTCCGAGCTCTCGCCAGCGGACGCCGTCCAGCGAGAGCTGCTGCTGGCGACCGTGGAGGCGTCCCCGGCCGAGCGCTCGCAGGTCATCCAGCTGGTCGGCGTCTTCGGCGGCGAGGTGCTCGACGTCGGTGCGACCCGGCTCACCGTGATGCTCGCAGGGCCGCCGGAGAAGTTGGACGATTTCGAACGGCTCCTCGAGACCTACGCCGTCGCAGACTTGCAGCGGACCGGCCTCGTCGCGCTCCCCAAGATCGACGGGCGTAGCGTGCGTCCGTTGAGAGAACCCGCAACCGCCTGAAGACCCAATACGGGAAGAAAGGACCTTCCATGGCCACCTTGTACTACGAGCGCGATGCCGACCCCTCCCTCATCCGGGGTCGCCGCGTCGCCATCTTGGGCTACGGATCCCAGGGGCACGCGCACGCTCGCAACCTGGCCGAGTCCGGCGTCGACGTGCGTGTGGGCCTGCGGGAGGGCTCGAGCAGCCGCGCCAAGGCCGAGGCCGCAGGTCTTCGAGTCACGAGCACGGCGGAGGCGGCGGCGGAGGCGGACGTCGTCATGGTGCTCGTTCCCGACCACGAGCAGAAGGCGGTCTACGACGCCGACATCGCACCGCATCTGCACGAGTCCGACTGCCTCATGTTCGCCCACGGCTTCAACATTCGCTTCGGGCAGATCGTCCCGCCGGCGAACGTCGACGTGGCGATGGTGGCGCCCAAGGGGCCGGGGCACCTGGTGCGGCGGACCTACACCGAGGGTGGTGGCGTGCCGAGCCTCGTCGCAGTGCACCAGGACGCGACCGGTGCCGCGCACGCGCTCGCGCTCTCGTACGCGCATGCCATCGGGGCGACGCGCGCCGGTGTGCTCGACACGACGTTCGCCGAGGAGACCGAGACGGACCTCTTCGGCGAGCAGGCGGTGCTGTGCGGCGGCGTGACGGCGCTCGTGACGGCAGGGTTCGAGACGCTCGTCGACGCCGGGTACCAGCCGGAATCCGCCTACTTCGAGTGTCTCCACGAGCTGAAGCTCATCGTCGACCTCATGTACGAGCAGGGGATCTCGGGGATGCGGTACTCGATCTCCACAACCGCCGAGTACGGCGACATGACCCGAGGGCCGCGGGTCATCGACGATCGGATCCGCGCGGAGATGCGACGCATCCTCGGCGAGATCCGTGACGGCTCGTTCGCTGAGGAGTGGATCGAGGAGAACCGGGTAGGACGCCCGAACTTCTCCAAGCTGCGCGACGAGGCCCGCCGGCACCCGATCGAACAGGTCGGCCAACAGCTGCGCGACATGATGCCCTTCATCGCTGCGGGCAAGGAGCGGGTCCAGGACGCGTCGGGCGGGTAGCCGCGGAGGTGTTGCTCGCACCGACCAGTTCGGCGCGCGAAGAGACGTTCAGTCCGCGAGTGCGCCCACCACGTGGGTGATGCACGCACAGAGCGCCGCGACGTCTTCCGGGTCGATCGCGGGGTACATGGCGACGCGGAGCTGGTTTCTACCCAGCTTGCGGTAGGGCTCCACGTCGACGATGCCGTTGGCACGGAGGGTGCCGGCGATCGCCCCGGCGTCGACGGCCTCCACGAAGTCGATCGTGCCGACGACGTGGCTCCGGTCGGCAGGGTTCTCGACGAAGGGGCGAGCGAAGCCCGACTGCTCCGCCCAGGTATAGAGGATCTCCGCCGAGCGGTCGGCGCGGCCCGACGCCCATTCGAGGCCGCCATGGTCGAGCATCCAGTCGAGCTGGCGGGCGAAGAAGAAGAGCGTCGCGAGCGCCGGCGTGTTGTACGTCTGGTCGAGGCGAGAGTTGCCGAGGGCGATGTTGAGGTCCAAGAACGCGGGCATCCAGCGTCCGCTCTTGGCGATGCGCTCGATGCGCTCGATTGCGGCAGGCGAGCAGCACGCCACCCACAGGCCACCGTCCGACGCGAAGCACTTCTGAGGTGCGAAGTAGTAGGCGTCGAACTGGGTGGGGTCCACGCGCAGACCGCCTGCCGCGGAGGTCGCGTCCACCGCGACGAGGCCCGACGCCGCCGGGCGGCGGATGTCCATGGCCACGCCCGTCGAGGTCTCGTTGTGGGTGAGCGCGTAGAGGTCGACGTCGGTGTCGGCCACCGGCTCGGGATGGGTGCCGGCGGGCGACTCGATGACCTGAGGCTCCTTCAAGTGTGGAGCCGCCTTCGCTGCAGCAGCGAACTTCGAGGAGAACTCGCCGAAGCTCAGGTGCTGGCTGCGCTCCTCGATGAGCCCGAAGGTGGCGGCGTCCCAGAAGCACGTCGCGCCCCCGTTGCCCAGGAGGACCTCGTAGCCGTCGGGCAGGCCGAAGAGCTCGGAGAGGCCGGCACGAATCCGACGAACCACGGCCTTGACCGGCTCCTGGCGATGGCTCGTCCCGAGCAACGTGGTGCCCGTCGCCGACAACTGCTCGACTTCTTCGAGCCGGATCTTCGAAGGGCCTGAACCGAAGCGACCGTCCGCAGGGAGGAGCGACGTTGGGATCGTGATCACTGTGAGATCATGACACTCATGTCCTCCACCACCCGAACGCGTCGCATTTCCGCACGGGCCGCCGCCGTCTCGCCGTCGGCCACGCTCACCGTCGATGCCAAGGCGAAGGCGCTCCAGGCGCAGGGGGAGAACGTCATCGGCTTCGGTGCAGGGGAGCCGGACTTTCCTACGCCACCACACATCGTCGAGGCGGCCGTCGCGGCCTGTGGTGACCGCCGCTTTCACCACTACACCCCGACCCCGGGCCTTCCCGAGCTCCGAGAGGCGATCGCCGCCAAGACCGCCCGGGACTCCGGCTACGAGGTCGGTCCCGGGCAGGTGCTCGTCACCAACGGGGGCAAGCAGGCGGTCGCCAACGCGTTCGCGGTGCTCTGCGACCCCGGCGACGAGGTCATCGTGTGCGCGCCGTACTGGACCACCTATCCCGAATCGATCGCCTTGGCCGGCGGCGTGCCGGTCGTCGTGTCGGCCGGGGCGGCGCAGGGATTCCGGGTGACCCTCGAACAGCTGGACGAGGCGGTCACCGCGCGCACCAAGGCGTTGCTGTTCGTCTCCCCGTCGAACCCGACGGGTGCCGTCTACCCACGCGACGAAGTCGAAGCGATCGGTCGTTGGGCGTTCGAGCGGGACCTGTGGGTCGTGGCCGACGAGATCTACGAGCACCTCGTGTACGGGGGGGCGACCCATCATTCCATGCCGGTGCTCGTGCCCGAGCTGTCTGACCGCTGCATCGTGGTGAACGGCGTCGCCAAGACCTACGCCATGACCGGATGGCGCGTCGGATGGATGATCGGACCGCCCGACGCCGTCGCAGCGGCCACCAACATCCAGTCCCACGAGACCTCCAACGTCGCCAACGTCTCCCAGCGTGCCGCGCTTGCCGCCGTGTCGGGTGACCTCAGCCACGTCGCAGAGATGCGCGGCACCTTCGACCGGCGGCGAAAGATCATGTACGACATGCTCAGCGCAATCCCCGGGGTCACCTGCGAGGAGCCATTGGGAGCCTTCTACGCGTTTCCGAACGTTGGAGGGCTCCTCGGCAAGGAGATCGCCGGCCGCCGGCCCGCGACCAGCAGTGAGCTCGCGGACCTTTGCATCGACGAAGTGAAGGTGGCCCTCGTGCCGGGCGAGGCGTTCGGCGCCCCCGGGTACCTGCGGCTCTCCTACGCGCTTGCCGACGACGACATGGTGGAGGGTGTGCGCCGCGTCGCCGAGCTCTTCTCGAGCGCACGGTAGCGCCGACATCGGCGAACTAGCCTTCTCCAATGGCACGCGTCCTCGTCACCGAGAGGATCGCCCAGCGAGGCCTCGACTGCTTGACCGATGCCGGGCACGACGTCGACGTGCGCGAGGGACTGCGCGACGACGAGCTGCTCGGCGCCGTGAAGGACGTCCAGGCACTGGTCGTGCGCTCCGCGACCAACGTGAGCGCGGCGGTGCTCGCTGCGGGGACCGACCTCGTGGTCGTCGGCCGAGCGGGGGTCGGGCTCGACAACGTCGACGTCGCTGCCGCGACCGAGCGCGGCGTCATGGTGGTGAACGCGCCGACGTCGAACATCCTGTCGGTGGCCGAGCATGCGATGGCACTGCTGCTCGCCCAGGCACGAAACATCCCCCAGGCCCATGCCGCGCTCGTCGCCGGGCGGTGGGAACGGTCGCGATGGGAGGGCATCGAGCTGTACGGCAAGGTGCTCGGCATCGTGGGACTGGGCAGGGCGGGATCGCTCGTGGCCCAACGCGCCCTTGGCTTCGGCATGCGGCTGCTGGCGTTCGACCCCTACGTCACCCCCGAACGGGCTCGGGCGATGGGGGTGGAGCTCCGCTCGCTCGAGGAAGTGTTCGCCGAGGCAGACTTCGTCACGATCCATACGCCGAAGACTCCGGAGACCATCGGGCTCGTCGGACGCGAACTGCTCGCCAAGGCCAAGCCCGGCATCCGGATCGTGAACACCGCCCGTGGCAGGATCGTCGACGAGGAGGCGCTGGCAGAGGCGATCGAGGCGGGCATCGTCGGTGGCGCCGCCCTCGACGTGTTCGCTCACGAGCCCCCCGGCGACTCGCCGCTCTTCGCCTCGGACTCGGTGGTCGTCACCCCGCACCTGGGTGCCTCGACCGAAGAAGCGCAGGACAAGGCCGGCGTGAGCGTTGCCGAACAGGTCTGCCTCGCGCTCGCCGGCGATTTCGTGCCCTTCGCGGTCAATATCGCGGCCAGCGACGTGTCGGAGGCCGTGCGCCCGTTCATGGGGATCGCCGCGCAGCTTGGCCGCTTCTTCGCCTGCATGCACCGCGGACTGCCCGACCGCCTGGTCATCGAGTGCCGCGGGGAGCTTGCGGGTCACTCGACGGGCATCTTGACGCTTGCCGCGCTGAAGGGCCTCTTCGCCGCGTCCTCCGAAGAACAGGTCACGTACGTGAACGCCAGGCAGCTCGCGGCCGAGCGCGGGCTCAGTGTCGAGGAGACCTCCGCGGCGACCTCACCGTTCTACAAGAGCCTCTTGACGCTGCGGTCCGACTGCCATGCGGTCGCGGGCACGCTCGCCGGGGCGGGCGCGAGACCCGAGCCTCGCGTCGTGATGGTCGACGACCACACGCTCGAGATTCCCCCGGCCGAGCACATGCTGCTCGTGCACAACGACGATCGCCCGGGCATGATCGGTGTCGTCGGCATGGCGCTCGGCATCGCCGGGATCTCCATCTCCTCGATGGCCGTCGGCCCGAGCGCGGACGGCCACACGGCGCTCATGGTCCTTTCCACCTCCGAGCCCGTTCCCGCCGACATCGTCGAGCAGATGCGGGACGGGGAGGGCATCTTCGGGGTCCATGTCGTCAGCTTGTGACCTGTCCAGGGGCCGGAGGCTGTGGGCGACCGGGCCACTCATGCTGGCGTGCTCGGGGCGTCCAAATTCGATTTGCGGGGCACCGACGGCCAGTGATCGGGCGTCCCGTGCATGCGCGCCGCGGCACGGCGGCGGGCGAGGACGAGCGAGGCGACGGCCAGCAAGGCCAGCACGAGGAGCTTCTTCATCGCGGCGACGATACCTGCCTTGACAATCTGGCGTCCGGCGGGGATCATGGAGTTCCATGCGTGACGTTCGTAGCTGCAAGGAGCTGCTGCTGACCTGATCGGCGAACGCCACACTGCGTTCGCTTCGAACCTCCTGCGCCGTTTCGGCCAGGGGGTTTTTTCGTTGAGAGGACTGGACCGCGATGCCCACCATGCCCCACCACTTGTACCGAGCCGAGATCCCGCTCGTACTGCGTGACCGGACCTGGCCCGATCGGCAGCTGACGACGGCGCCGCGCTGGGTGAGCGTGGACCTGCGCGACGGGAACCAGGCGCTGGTCGACCCGATGGACGCGGCACGCAAGCGCTTGCTCTTCGAGACGCTCGTGGAGGTCGGCTTCAAGGAGATCGAGGTCGGCTTCCCGTCCGCGTCGCAGACGGACTACGCCTTTCAGCGCGAGATCATCGAGCAAGGGCTCGTGCCCGACGACGTCGAGATCCAGGTCCTCACCCAGTGCAGGGAGGACCTCATCGCGCGCACCTTCAGCTCGCTCGAGGGCGCACGACGCGCGGTCGTCCACTTCTACAACTCGACCTCGACGTTGCAGCGCCGAGTCGTGTTCGGCCAGGAGCGGCCAGGGATCGTGGACATCGCGGTCAACGCAGCCCGGCTGTGCAAGAAGTTCGAGGCGGAGCTGCCCGGCACCGAGATCCGTTACGAATACTCACCTGAGAGCTTCACCGGGACCGAGCCTGAGTTCGCCGTCGAGATCTGCGAAGCGGTCATGGAGGTCGTCGAGCCGACGCCCGAGCGCCCGATGATCGTCAACCTCCCAGCGACCGTCGAGATGTACGGCCCCCACGTGTTCGCGGACGTCGTCGAGTGGTTCGGGCGCACCGTGAAGCACCGCGACTGCCTCGTGCTCAGCGTCCACCCGCACAACGATCGCGGCACCGCGGTCGCGGCCGCCGAGCTGGCGGTCCTCGCGGGCGCCGAGCGCGTGGAAGGCACGCTGTTCGGCAACGGCGAGCGGACGGGGAACGTCGACGTCGTGACCCTGGCGCTGAACCTCTTCTCCCAGGGGGTCGACCCGGGCCTCGACTTCTCCGACATCGACAAGGTGCGCCGCGTCGCTGAGCGTGCGACCAAGATGCCGGTGCATCCTCGCCACCCGTACGCGGGAGACCTCGTGTACACGGCGTTCTCCGGCTCGCACCAGGACGCCATCAAGAAGGGGATGTCCGCGATCGGCGATCGCTACGACCGCTGGGAGGTGCCATACCTGCCGATCGACCCGAAGCACACGGGTCGCACCTACGAGGCGATCATCCGGGTCAACAGCCAGTCCGGCAAAGGCGGCGTTGCGTACCTCATGGACACCGAGCACGGGCTCGATCTGCCCCGGAGCTTGCAAGTGGAGTTCTCCCGCGAGGTGCAGGCGGTGACGGAGGCGACGGGGACCGAGATCCGCCCTGCGGAGCTGTGGGAGGTGTTCGTGGGGACGTACCTGCCCGACGACGCCGGCGTGCGCTTGATCGGCAGCGAAGTGGTGACGGCCAGCGGCCGCACGACGGTCGCCGCCCAATTGCTCGTCGACGGCGATCACCGCACCGTGCGGGGGGAGGGGAACGGTCCGATCGACGCACTCGTGAACGGCTTGAAGGATGCGCTCGGCGTCGACTTCGAGGTGCGCGACTACTCGGAGCACGCGCTCACCTCAGGCAGCGGCGCCTCGGCGGTCGCCTATGTCCAGGCCGAGTCGCCCGACGGGGCGACGTGGTGGGGCGTGGGAATGGACTCTTCGATCCTCGACGCGTCGCTCGCCGCCGTCGTCAGCGCGGCGAACCGCTCGCCGTCTCGGCGGGCGTGACCGGAAGCCAGGCGGGGCGGCCCGTCTCGTAGCGGGAGATCTCGTCTTCGTGGCGCAGGGAGAGGCCGATGTCGTCCCAGCCGTTCAAGAGGCGCTGGCGCGTGAAGTCGTCGAGGGGGAACGTCCCTTCGATCCCGACTCCAGGACATTCGATCGTGCCGCGCTCGACGTCGACGGTGACCTCGAGCGACGGATCCTTTCCGAGCGCGTCGAGGATCGCCCGGTCGAGCGCGGGGGTCACCTGCACCGGGAGGAGTCCCTGCTTCGTGCAGTTCGAGCGGAAGATGTCTCCGAAGCTCGACGCCACGACCGCCTCGAAGCCGTAGTCCATGAGGGCCCAGACCGCGTGCTCCCTGGACGACCCGGTGCCGAAGTTGGCGGCGGCGACGAGGATCGTCGCGCCCATGTAGTCGGGGTTGTTCAGCACGAACGCGCGGTCGTCGCGCCATTCGGAGAACAGGCCGGCCCCGAAGCCCGTGCGCTCCACGCGCTTGAGCCAGTCCGAGGGGATGATCTGGTCCGTGTCGACGTCGGAACGATCCAGGGGGACCGCCCGACCGCTCACCACTCTGACTGGTCTCATCGGTTCTCCAGGTCGCTCGGTGCTGCGAAATGCCCGGCGACGGCGGTCGCCGCCGCCACTTCCGGCGAGACGAGATGGGTCCGTCCGCCACGACCCTGACGTCCTTCGAAGTTCCGATTGGACGTGGACGCGCAGCGCTCGCCTGGTGAGAGGACATCGGGGTTCATGCCCAAGCACATCGAGCATCCGGGCTCTCGCCACTCGAACCCCGCGGCGGTGAAGACCTTGTCGAGACCCTCGGACTCCGCATGCGCCTTCACCTGGTGGGAGCCCGGGACGACGAGCGCCCGCAACCCGCTCTTGACCCGCCGCCCCTCGAGCACCGCTGCCGCGGCACGGAGGTCCTCGATGCGCGAATTGGTGCACGATCCGATGAACACGGTGTCGACCGCGACCTCGCGCAGCGGCGTTCCTGCGACGAGCCCCATGTACTCCAGGGCACGTGCCGCGGCGTCACGCTCACCAGGATCGGCGAAGGAGTCGGGCGCCGGGACCTCCGCGTCGATCGGTGCCACCTGCGCAGGGTTCGTGCCCCAGGTGACATGGGGCAGCAGGCTGGACGCGTCGAGCAGGACCTCTTTGTCGAAGGACGCGCCGTCGTCGGTCGGCAGGGAGCGCCACCAGTCGAGCGCCTGCTCCCATGCGGCGCCCCTCGGTGCATGGGGCCTTCCCTCGACGTACGCGAAGGTCGTGTCGTCGGGGGCGACCATTCCCGCCCTCGCGCCCGCCTCGATGGTCATGTTGCACAGCGTCATCCGGCCCTCCATCGAGAGCGTGCGGACGGCGGCACCGCGGTATTCGATCATGTGGCCGAACCCGCCCCCGGTGCCGATGCGCCCGATGATCGCGAGCGCGAGATCCTTGGCGGTCACGCCGGGTGGGGCGGTGCCGTCGACGACGATCGCCATCGTCGCCGGCCGGCGCTGGGGGAGCGTCTGGGTCGCGAGCACGTGCTCCACCTCGCTGGTCCCGATGCCAAAGGCAAGAGCACCGAAGGCACCATGGGTCGAGGTATGGCTGTCACCGCACACCACGGTCATACCCGGTTGGGTGAGCCCGAGCTCCGGACCGATCACGTGGACGATGCCCTGGTTCCGGTGACCCATCGGGAAGCAGCGGATCCCGAACTCGTCGCAGTTCCTCGACAGCACTTCGAGCTGGCGAGCGGAGATGGGGTCGGTCACCTCGACGGTGTCGGTAGGGACGTTGTGGTCGGCGGTCGCGATCGTGAGGTCGGGGCGGCGTACGCCCCGTCCGGCGATGCGGAGCCCGTCGAAGGCCTGGGGGGAGGTCACCTCGTGGACGAGGTGAAGGTCGATGAAGAGAAGATCCGGGTCGTCGCCACCCGCGTGGACGACATGGGCGTCCCAGACCTTGTCGGCCAGCGTGCGCGGCGCCATCACGCGCCCACCCTGACGATCTCGACCGAGAGCTTTCCCCCGGGTGCCTCGTACTCGACCGAGTCGCCCGCGCGCTTGCCGAGCAGCGCCTGGCCGAGCGGGGCGCTCGGAGAGACGACCGGCATGTCCCCTCGCCGCTCCTCGATGGAGCCGACGAAGAAGTCCTGGGTCTCGTCCTCGCCTTCGTAACGGAGGGTGACGACCGTGCCGTGGCTGACCGTGCCGTCGGCTGCGGCTCCCGACTCGACCACCTGTGCGTGCTTCAGCAGGGCCTGGAGCTGACGGATCCTCGATTCCATCTTCCCCTGGGTGTCCTTGGCGGCGTGGTAGTCGCCGTTCTCGGACAGGTCCCCGAGCGCGCGGGCGGACTCGATCGCTTGCGCGATCTCGACCCGTCCCCGGGTGGTGAGGTCTTCGAGCTCAGCCTGCAGCCGGGCATAGGTCTCCGGCGTCAGCTTGGCAGGTTCGGAGGCAGCCGCATCGGTCACCGCCTCAGGCTACCAATGCACAAATCACGGTCCCGCCCGAGCCCCCTTCGGGCCTTGCCGTCGCCGTCGGGATGTGGTCCCCGGCGGCTCCGAGCGCCGAGCCGCAGCTCCAGTCTCGAGCTCTCCGACCACGCGCGGCACAAGCCCGCCGACGGTCCCGGCGGGCAGGTCGACCCTCGGTTGACGCCCGGTGCATGCTGGGAGAGACTGAGCCCTGATGCCCGCCGCGCGCGCCGTCGTTCGCACCCGTGTGGTAGCCGTCGGCCCGTAGGCACCCGCCCGCCAGCGAGTGCCTATGAGACCGTCCACTTCGTGGGCGGTTTTTCAATTCCCGGGCACTTGCATCAGTCCCACGCAGCACCCATGCACAAAGACGCCGACCATCCAGGCAGATCGAGAGAGGTCGAGGAAGACCGCACATGAGCCCCGAGAAGAACACGGCGCAGCCACCGGCCGCGTCCCCCGCACCGGCCGCG
>JAJZJC010000096.1 GCA_021810205.1 Actinomycetes bacterium | reverse complement strand
GATCTGGCGGATCGCAGGGCTTCGCTGCGAGCGTCGCCGTCGACGCGGGTACCGCCGCCGCACTGGCGCGCCAGGCCGCAGCTGCCGCGCGGGCGACCGCCCGGGCGCGGCCCGTGCCCATGGACCTCGCCGAGGAGCCCTCGCACGGGCACGTCGAGTGGACGTCTCCGCACCGTCTCGATCCGACGGCGGTCCCGCTGTCGGACAAGGCCGACCTGCTCACCGAGTGGAGCCGGCGGCTCCTCGACGCGCCAGGAGTGGACCACGTCATCGCCTACGTGATGGCGGTGCGCGAGGACAAATTCCTCGCGGACTCCTCCGGGACCCTCGCGCGCCAGCACCGGGTACGCATCCATCCCCAGCTCGAAGCCATGAGCGTCGGTGACGGCGGCGACTTCGAGGAGCTGCGCACCCTGGCGCCGCCGGTCGCGCGCGGCTGGGAGTACGTCTGCGGCGACGGGTGGGACTTCGATGCCGAGCTCGCGCAGCTTCCCTCACTGCTCGCCGAGAAGCTGCGTGCACCGTCGGTGCAGGCCGGTGTCTACGACCTCGTGATCGACCCCTCCAACCTCTGGCTCACCATCCACGAGTCGATCGGGCACGCGACCGAGCTCGACCGTGCCCGAGGATACGAGGCTGCGTTCGCCGGCACGTCGTTCGCCACGCCCGACAAGCTCGGCAGCCTGCGCTACGGCTCGCCGGTCATGCACGTCGTCGGAGACCGCACGACCCACCAGGGCCTCGCGACGGTGGCCATCGACGACGAGGGGGTCGCCGCCCAGTCCTTCGACATCGTGCGCGACGGCACCCTCGTCGGCTACCAGCTGGACCGCACGATCGCCGCCGCCGAGGACCTCGGCCGCTCCAACGGCTGTGCGTTCGCCGATTCCCCGCTGCACGTGCCGATCCAGCGCATGGCGAACGTCTCGCTCGAGCCTGCTCCCGGCGCAGGGCCGACGACCGCGGAGCTCATCGGGGGCGTCGATCATGGCATCTACATCACTGGCGACAAGAGCTGGTCGATCGACATGCAGCGCTACAACTTCCAGTTCACGGGCCAGCGCTTCTACGCGATCGACGGTGGCCAGATCACCGGCCAGCTGCGCGACGTCGCATACCAGGCCACGACCACCGATTTCTGGGGTGCCATGGAAGCGGTGGGGGGGCGCAGCACCTACGTGCTCGGTGGCGCCTTCAACTGTGGAAAGGGACAGCCCGAGCAGGTGGCCGCAGTCAGCCACGGCTGCCCTTCGGTCCTCGTCCGCGGCGTCAGGGTGCTGAACACCAAAGAGGAGTCGGGGCGGTGAGCGCCGGCCTGCCACATCCCGCCACCCTCGTCGATGAGTGCCTGCAGGCGGCCAACGGCGACGCCATCGTCATCGTCGAAGAAGCCCATGAGGCCGACGTGCGCTTCGCCAACAACACGGTGACCACCGACGGCGTGCGACGGGACCGCCGCGTCACGATGCTCTGCGTCGCCGAGATGGACGGGCAGCCCGCAATGGGCAGTGCCCGCCGCAGCGGCGCCGTCGACGTCGCCGCGCTCGTCGCGCAAGCCGAGGCACGCGCCGCGCCAGCCGACGACGCCGCCGCGCTCGTGGAGGGGGCGGCCGACACGGACTTCACAGACGACGCGCCCTCGACGGATCTCTCGACGCTCGAAGGCATCCTCGACGGGCTCGCAGACGCCTTCGGGCGCGCGCGGCGCGCGCGGACCGAGCTCTCCGGCTACGCCGAGCACCAGCTCGTGACGACGTACCTCGCCTCGACGACCGGTCTCCGTCGCCGTCACGTGCAGCCGACGGGGTCGTTGCAGCTCGTCGGACGGCGGGAGGGTCGCTCCGCGTGGGCCGGCGTCGGCACAGCCACCTTCGGCGACATCTGCATCGAGGAGCTCGAAGCCGCCGTCACCCGAGGCCTCGACTGGGCACGCACCACGGTGGACGTCCCCGCCGGTCGATACGAGGTGCTGCTGCCCCCGAGCGCCGTGGCCGACCTCATGATGTTCGTCGTCGGTGCCGCCGGCACCACGGACGCCGAAGAAGGACGGACGGTCTTCTCCAAGGCGGGCGGGGGCACCCGGATCGGTGAGCGTCTCGCCGAGCTGCCCTTCGACCTGTGGAGCGACCCGCACGCCCCCGGCATCGAGTGCGCGCCCTTCCTGGCGACGCCCTCGTCGGGCGCCGACGTGTCGGTGTTCGACAACGGCCTACCCCTCACGCGTACCGACTGGCTCCGCGCGGGCCGCCTCGAGCGGCTCCTGTGCCACCGCGCGGGCGCGTCGCGGCGCCACGTGGCGCCAACCGCCCCCATCGACAACATCGTGCTCGGCGTGCCGGGCGCCGCTGGGTCGCTCGAGGACCTGGTCGAACGCACCGAGCGCGGGCTGCTGCTCACGTGCTTGTGGTACCTGAGAGAGGTCGACCCCAAGACGCTCCTGCTGACGGGCCTCACCCGCGACGGCGTCTACGTCGTCGAAGACGGCGAGGTGGTCGGGGCCGCCAACAACTTCCGGTTCAACGAGAGCCCGATCGACTGCCTTGCCCGCGCGACGGAAGCGACCGAGACGGTGCGGACTCTCGGCCGCGAGGGTGCAACCTGGATGAGCCGAAGCGCGATGCCCGCGCTGCGCGTCCCTGGCTTCAACATGTCATCGGTGAGCCAGGCGGTCTGAGCCCGTCCCACGCGCCGGCAACCAGCGCGAAGGAGCGGAGGCGGTCCTCGAGCGAGTGCACCCGGGTGGTCACCATGAGCTCGTCGGCCTCGGTCCACGCGAGCAGCGAGTCGAGCCCCGCACGCACGTCGTCGGGGTCGCCGACGACGTGCGTGGCCGTGATCTGGTCCACGACGGCGCGCTCTTCGGGCGTGTAGGGATACGCCGCAGCGGTCTCGGGGCTCGGCAGTGGCGCGAGCCGGTTGGCCCGAAGCATGAGCGAAGAGAGGGCTGACGGGCCGGCGACCCATCGCGCCTCTTGGGCGCTCGGTGCGCAGACGACGGCGATCGCCACCATCACGTACGGCGCGTCGAGCACCGATGATGGCCGGAAGGACTCGCGATATCGCGCGAGTGCCGGCTCCGTCGCGCCCGGGCTGAAGTGGTGGGCGAAGGAGAACGGGAGCCCGAGATGGCCGGCGAGCTCGGCCGAGAAGAGGCTCGACCCGAGCAGCCACAGCTCGGGCAGGTACCCGAGCCCGGGCATCGCCCGCGGGCGCTCGACGCCCCCAGTGAAGTAGCCGATGAGCTCGATGAGGTCCTCGGGGAAGTGCTCGGCGCCCAGCCCGCCAGTCCGGCGCAGCGCCCGCGCCGTGTGATGGTCGGTCCCTGGCGCCCGCCCGATGCCCAGGTCGATGCGGCCGGGATGCAGGGCCTCCAAGGTGCCAAACTGCTCGGCCACGACGAGGGGGGCGTGGTTCGGCAGCATCACACCGCCCGATCCCACCCGCACAGTGGCGGTCGCCGCGGCGAGGTGCGCGATCAGCACGGCGGGCGCCGAGCTCGCGACGGCCGGCATGCCGTGGTGCTCGGCCACCCAGAGCCGGTGGTAGCCGAGCCGTTCCGCGTGGCGGGCGAGCTCGGTCGTCTCGGCGAGTGCCTGCGCGGGCGTCGAGCCCTCCGCGACGGTCGCGAGGTCGAGCACGGAGAGCGGGGGTCGAGCCATACCGTGTACCAACACACCGCAGCCCGCCGGGCTTCCCGGCGCGCCGGTAGGGTCCGGACGCGCCGGAGGGGGCACCTACACCGAGGACCAGAGGAGACGCGCGTGGCACATCCCGAGACGCACCCGAGGATCGAGGAGTCCCTGCGCCGCTTGTGGGAGGAGGACGTCGTGCCGGCACTCAGTCACTACACGACGATCCCCTGCCTCTCCCCCGCCTTCGACGCCGACTGGGAGCACGGCGGACACCTTGCCACGGCTGCGGCGCTGCTCGCGAACTGGGGTCGGACCCGTCGGGTGGAAGGGCTCTTTGTCGAGGTCGTGGCGTCGGCCGGGCGCACGCCCATCGTGCTGGCAGAGGCAGCTGGCACCAAGGGCGCGACCGGCACGGTGCTCATCTACGGTCATCTCGACAAGCAGCCCCCCCTCGGGACGTGGCGCGAGGGCCTCGGGCCCTTCAGCCCCGTCCGCCTCGGTGAACGGCTCTACGGGCGGGGCACCGCGGACGACGGGTACGCCTTCTTCGCGGCGCTCGGCGCGCTCGAGTCCCTCGACGCCGCGGGCACCCCACGACCACGGGTGGTGGTGCTCGTCGAAGCAAGCGAAGAAAGCGGCAGCCCCGACCTCGCTGCCCATCTGGACGCCCACTCCACGCGCCTCGGGCGCCCCGACCTCGTCATCTGCCTCGACTCGGGATGCCTCAGCTACGACCGCCTCTGGCTCACCTCGTCGTTGCGGGGCAATCTCGTCGCCACCGTCGGCGTCCAGGTCCTCACCGAGGGGGTGCACAGTGGCAGCGCAGGCGGAGTCGTGCCGACATCCTTCCGCCTGCTACGCCGGCTGCTCGACCGCCTGGAGGACCCGGTCACCGGCGAGGTGCGCCTCGAGGAGCTCCATGGCGACGTCCCCCCGCAGGTCGCGCAGGGCGCGGAAGGGGTCGACTGGCGAGCGGCCGATGTGTTTCCGGTCGTTCCCGGCCTCACGCTCGCCGGGCGCTCCGAGGCGGAGCGGCTCGTACGCCGATCCTGGCTGCCATCGCTGACGGTCACGGGCATCGACGGCATACCGTCGGTGCGCGACGGCGGCAACGTGCTTCGGCCCTCGACCACGGTCAAGATCTCTCTCCGGCTCCCGCCCTCGATCGACGCGACACGCGCCGTGACCGCGCTCGAGCGCGTCCTCACCGACGACCCCCCCGAGGGCGCCGCCGTCTCGGTGCACGTGGAGACGCCCGCGAACGGCTGGGTCGCGCCCGCCCTCGAGCACTGGGTGACCGACGCCTTCGCCGAGACCTCGATGGAAGTCTTCGGGAACCCGCCAGGCTCCCTCGGCGAGGGCGGCACCATCCCGTTCCTCGCCATGCTCGGTGCCCGCTACCCGGGCGTCCCCCTGGTCGCCACGGGTGTGCTCGGCCCGGGGAGCAACGCGCACGGCCCAAACGAGTTCCTCCACCTGCCGATGGCAGAGGCCGTGACCGCCGCGACCGCGCGGCTCCTGGCAGCGACCGCGACACGCTCGAGACCACCGGGTTAGGCTCGCACGTGGCATACGACGCCGGCACTGGGTGCAGCGCGCGCTGCGATCGGGCCACCCGATGACCACGTCGGACTCGTCCTCGCCTGCGACGGGCCACCGGCCGACAGCGCCGGGTGAGGCAGCTGCGGTCCCGGCTCCGAGCCACGAGGCCCCAACCCTCTTCGAATGGCCGCCCGAGTCGCAAGGGCTCGCCCGCCGCCAGTTGGACATCGAGCAGCTGCTCGCGGTCGAGCGCACCGCGATGTCGGTCGTCGAGCCCGTCACCCACCTGTGGCGCCAGCTCGCGACCACCACCGATGCGGCGGTCACCCCGCGCTCGTTGGACGCCGCGCTGAGAGACGCCCTGGCGACCATGAGCCGCCTGCTCTCGGTGAACACCGTGGCGCTGCTCTTGGCAAACGAAGACGCCTCGGAGCTCGTCGTCCGCTTCGCCATCGGCCTCAGCGAGGACCTGACCATCGGCATCGGCATCCGGGCTGGCGAGGGGATGGCCGGCACGGTGCTCGCGAGCCGCCAGCCGCTCGTGGTCGGTGACATCTCGAAGATCCACATCGTCAACCCCGTCCTGCGCAACAGCGGTCTGAAATCGGTCGCCGCAGTGCCTCTGCTCAGCGCAGGGCATGCCCTCGGCGTCTTCTACGCGGCGAGCTACGACGCCGATCGCTTCACGACCGCGGATGCCGACCTGCTCCAGATGGTCGCCGACAGACTCGCCGCAGCACTCGACCGAGTGCGCCTCTTCGAGCGCGAACGCGACGCGCGTCGCGAGGCACAGCAGCTCGCAGCACGCACGCTGCGGATGCAGCGCGTCACGGCCGAGCTTGCGAGCACCCACAGCGCGCACGAGGCCGCCGGCGTCCTCGTCGATGCATTCGCGGACGATGCGTCGGCATGGCGAGCCGTGTGGCTACGCACCGGCGACGAGCTCGAACTGGCCGCGAGCTCTGGGGCGCTGCCTGCCGAGTGGCAAGGTGGCGTACCAGCGCAGGTCGCCGAGGTCGTCGCACGGCGGCTCCCTGCGTTCGTCGACGACGCGCCGTCCCATGCACTCGTCCCGGTCCTTTCGGACGACGACTGCGTGGCCGCGCTCGCGCTCGGCTTCGACGGGCACCACCAATTCACGACGTCCGAGCGCGAGGACCTCACGGCGATTGCAGGACAGGCCTCGCAGGCGTTCGACCGCGCCCGTCTCGCCGCCGCGCAGCATCGAGCGGCGGAGCGAGCGACCTTCTTCGCTCGAGCAGCACAGCTGCTCGCCGAGGCCGGGGATCTCTCGGATACCCTCGAGCGGCTCGCCGACCTCGCGGTCGGCGTCCTCGGCGAGATCTGCCTCCTCGACGTCGTCGGCGAGGACGGTCAGATCGCGCGCATGGCCGCCAAGCATCGCGACCGTGCGCGCCAGCCGCTGGTCGACCGGCTCCGGACCGAGTTCGCGCCGGATCCGAGAGGCGAGCACCCCGCGGTGAGCGCCATCGCCGAGGGCAGGGCCAGCTGGGCGGCCCACACGACGGACGCCCTGCTCCGTGCCACGACGGTGAGCAAGGAGCACTTCGCTCTCGTCAAGTCGCTCCACTTCCGTTCCTATCTGACCGTACCGCTCGTCGCCGAGGAGCGAGTCGTGGGCTCGCTGACCTCGATCTCGACGACCCGTAGCTTCGGGCGCGACGACATGGCGTTCGCACAGGAGCTCGCCACGCACGTGGCGGCAGTCGTCGACAACGCCCGGCGCTACGAGTCCGCCTTCCGGACCTCCCGGATCCTCCAGTCGAGCCTCCTGCCGCCCCGGCTTCCGTCCGTCGCGGGGGTGGCGATCGAGACGCGCTATCTGACCGCCAACCGCGGCCTCGAAGTCGGCGGCGACTTCTACGATGTCATCGCGTTGCCCTCGGGAGTCGTCGTCTTCTCGGTCGGCGACGTCGGCGGACATGATCGGGGGGCGGCAGCCCAGATGGGCCACCTTCGAAGTGCTGCTCGCGCCCTCGCTGCGCAGGCGACCCGTCCGGCGCACCTCATCGCCTCGCTTCGCTCTTGCTGGCAGCTCCTCGGCTTCGAGCGGATCGCGACCATGGTCACCGGCTTCCTCGACCCGCGTGGTGGCGGCGTGGTCATCGCGTCTGCGGGCCACTATCCTCCCCTGCTCGTCTCCCTTGACGGGGCGGACTTCCTCCCGCTCTGCCCGAGCCCTCCACTCGGGATCGACGGCCAGCCGCCCGAGGAGTGGCACGGGAGGCTCCGACCCGGCGACGTCCTTCTGGGCTACACCGACGGCGCGATCGACGAACGGCGGACAGGGAGCGAGGCGAGCATGGCCCGCCTGTCATCGGTCGCTGTCGCTGGTGACCGCACGCCCAGAGCCGTGTGCGACCGGGTGGTTGCGATGCTGGCGCCAGAGCGCTCCGACGACGTGGCGCTCCTCGCGCTCGCGCTCGATCCACGCTGACCCGAGCACCCCGGTGCCGAGCCACGCGTCGTTCCCGCGCGTCCTCAGGGCGCTGCGCTGCTTCTCATCGCGGTGACGCACCCACGAGAAATGGGTAAGGACGACTTGGGGTGTTCTTCGGCACCCTCGCTTCGGCACCCTGGAGACGGTCGGCCTTCCGCCGATCGTCTCGCCAGCCACGGGCGACCCACGGAGGCAAGCGATGGCACGTCCCATCTGGACCGGAACCCTGGGGTTCGGGCTCGTGAGCGTGCCGACCGCGCTGTGCAGCGCGACGGAGGACCACAGCGTCCACTTCCACCAGCTCGAAGAGGGGACGGCCGACCGGATCCGCTATCGGCGGGTGAACGAGCGAACTGGCGAAGAGGTGACACGGGACCGCATCGTGCGCGGGCTCGACGTCGGTAGTGGCGAGTACCTGGTCCTCTCGGATGACGAGCTCGACGCCATCGCGCCGCAGCGGTCCACGACCATCGAGATCGTCGACTTCGTGGACCTCTCGGAGATCGATCCGGTCTACTACGACACCACGTACTACCTCGCGCCACGCGGCGATGCGGCCGCGCGGGCCTATGCGCTGTTGCGCGCCGCCATGGAACAGACCCAGAAGGTCGGCATCGCGCTCTTCGTCCTGCGGGGAAAGGAACGGGTCGTCGCCGTTCGCCCGCAGCGGCGGACGCTCGCGATGCAGACCATGTACTTCGCCGACGAGGTGCGCGACCCGCAGGTCGAGATCCCCGACCTGCCAGGGGAAGCGGCGCTCGGCGAGCGGGAGCTGACGGCGGCCTGCATGCTCATCGAGTCCCTCACGACGACCTGGGACCCGGCCCGCTACCAGTCGACCTACCGGCACCAGCTCCAAGAGCTGATCGATCGCAAGCGCCACGGCGAGACCATCGAGGTCGCCGCGCCGGCGCCTCAGCGCGCCGAGGTCGTCGACCTCGTCGAGGCGCTGCAGGCCAGCATCGACGCGTCCAATGCCCGGGCCCGCGGCACCCAGGCCCGTGGGGCCCGCGGCACCCATGCCCGGGCCCGCGGCAAGCGGGGGGGACGGGCGGCAGCTCGGCACGAGCGACGCGAAGATGCCACCCGCCGCACGACACCCGCGGCGCCCACCGAGGGGGATGTCGGCGCGATGACCAAGGCAGACCTGCGGGCCCTCGCGTCCGAGCTCGGCATCTCGGGCCGGTCACGCATGGCAAAGGACGAGCTCGAAGACGCCGTCCGGCGCGTGGCGGGGCGGCAGGCGTCCTGAGGCCCGCGCAGGGCCCACCCGAGCCGTTGCCACGCAGGCCCTGCGCGCCGTCAGCGCTCAGCCGCCGAGCAACGGTGAGAAGAGATCCCCGATCTCCTGCACCCGCTCGAGAACGTCGGTGTGCTCGAAGGCGAGCGCCGAACGCCCGGCGGCGCCGTCACTCACTTCATCCCACGTGACCGGCGTCGACACGGTCGGCCGGGGTCGGCCACGCAACGAGTACGGAGCCACCGTCGTCTTGGCCGCGTGGTTCTGGCTCCAGTCGATCAGCACCCTGCCCACACGGCGGTCCTTGCGCATATTGGACACCACGTCGCCTGGCGCCTCACGCTCCATCGACCGCGCGATGCGGTGCGCCTCATCCCTCACCTCTTCCCACGGTCTGGCGGGGCGCAGAGGCACGTAGAGCTGCAGCCCTTTCGATCCACTCGTCTTCGCATGGGGCTCGTACCCCTTGGCGCAGAGGACATCTCGCAGGCGGAGCCCCACCGCGCAGCACTCGCGCATCGACGCGGGGTCGCCCGGATCCAAGTCGAAGACCATGAGGTCCGCTGGCCCGTACCCACCGGTCGGGACGCAGGAGCTCGCTCTCCACATGGGCGTGTGCAGCTCCAACGCTGCCAGATTGGCGGCCCAGACCAGGCTCGGGCGGTCGCAGAGCAAGACGTAGTGGACGACCGCATCGCCTCCGCGAAGCCGACGGTCACCGTCGCGCCCACGTCGAGCCACGTCCACCGTTCGCACCCAGCCCGGAGACATGCTCCCGGCGTTCTTCTCGAAGAACGACGGGCCTGTCACGCCCTCCGGATAGCGACGGAAGGTCACGGGCCGGTCCGCGAGATGCGGGAGCAGCACCTGCGCGATCTCGGCGTAGTAGTGCACCACCTCGGCTTTGGTGACCCCGGCCGCCGGGTACAACACCTTGTCCAGGTTCGTCAGGCTGATGTCGCGGCCGTCGACCCCGATGGGTGCGCTACTTGCGGGCGTCTTCGAACACCTCCAACAACGTGTTGCAGAACGCGGGCAGGTCGTCGGGCTTGCGGCTCGTGAAGA
>JAJZJC010000014.1 GCA_021810205.1 Actinomycetes bacterium | reverse complement strand
ACATCGACTCGCAGAAGACGCCGTCTTGACGTTGTGGCGGGTTGTGAACGCGAGGTGCCGAATCGCGGCGCTTACACCAAAGGGCACCCAGGGGCTCTCCTCGTCCGAAACGCCCACGAAGCTGCCCGTGGAACCATGACGCCCGATGATGTCCTTGTAGAGCTCAGGTACGTCGACGATCTTGTACGCGGTCGAAGGCGGGGCGGTGATCCCCTGGTCGTTCGTCGTGGTCACTATCGCTTCTTGGCGGTTGTGGTGGCGCTGCGGACGACTCCAGCCTGCACGGCGCCGAGATGACCGCCCGAGGCTACGGCGTCGACGGTCGCTTGCACAGCGACTGCCAGCGCGCCGCTGCGCCCCGGCGCCGGGTGGACCGCGCGGCGGGGCGCAGTGGGGCAGCGGATCGACTAGACCTGTGCCGATCGCTCAAGAGGAACGGGGGGTCTTTCGACGATGCGTGCAGCGGTGACCACGAAGCCGGGGGTGCTCGAGGTGGCGTCGGTCGACGCCCCCGCAGGACCTGGCCCAAACGAGGTGCTGCTGCGACCCGAGCTCGTCGGGGTCTGCGGCTCGGATCTCCACCTGTTCCACGGCCACCTGCCTGTCACCCCAAGACGCGGCGACTCCCTCTATCCGGTGATACAGGGCCATGAGGTCTGCGCGGTCGTCGAGGAGCTCGGCAGCGGTACGGCATCGAGCGGCCTCGCGGTCGGTGACCGGGTGGCGGTGTGGCCCCTCAGTTCCTGCGGCGCGTGCTATCCCTGCGGCGTCGGCCGGGGATCGGTGTGCGACGCGTTCGAGCTCATCGGCGTGCACACCAACGGCGGCCTCGCCGAGCAGCTCGTGGTGGCAGCAGACCACGTCTTTGGCATCGGCGACCTCGCCGCCACGCTGGGCGCCTTCGTCGAGCCGATGGCCGTCGCCGTCCACGCGATCCAACGGGGCAGGGTGGAGGCAGGAGAGCCCGTCGTCGTGCTCGGCGGCGGCCCGATCGGCCAGGCAAGCCTCCTGGCTGCCAAAGCGAAGGGCGCGCGCGTGTGTTTGAGTGAGCCAGTCGCCGCCCGACGCGAGCGGGCGCTCGCGCTCGGGGCCGACGAGGTCGCCGACCCCGCGGATGGCGACCTCCTCGATCGGGCGCGCACGTTCGGCGGCCGTGGCGTCGCGGTGGTCGTCGACACGACGGGCGCGCCGGCCGGCCTCCGCAGCGCGATCGAGATGGTGGCATCGGCCGGCCGGGTGGTCGTGGTCGGCATCTCGGGCGACGAGGCATCGATCCCGCTCGGACCCTTCACGGACAAGGAGTTCGACGTACTCGGGTCCAGCTGTCACGACCGAAGGGACGTCGAGGCGGCGATCGAGGTCGTCCGCGCGGCAGGGGCCGTGCTCGAAGCACAGCTCGGCCCCGAGTACCCGCTCGACCGAGCCGCCGACGCCTTCGAGCTCGCCGGTGCCCATCCCGAGAGCGCCATGAAGGTGTTCGTGCGGGTGACTGGGTGACTGGGACCAGTCCGCCGGCGGTGACCACCACCTTGCGCACGTGAACACCTCGACCTGTGACGAGGTAGAAATCGAGGCTACACGCACCCGCACGGCAGCGCCGAGCGTGGCGACACGAGCAATCGAGCAGAGGGGGACATGATGCCAGGAGCAGACAAGCGCGCGGCGGCGATCTTCGACGTCGACGGCGTTCGCGCCGCGGTGACCGGTGCGGCGAGCGGGCTCGGCTTCGCAATGGCAGAGGTGCTCGCCTTGAACGGCGCGCGGGTCAGCCTGCTCGACGCGAACGAGTCGCTCCTCGAGGCGGCGGTGAAGGAGCTCGCCGACCAAGGCGCGATCGTGACCGGCGAGATCCTGGACGTGGCAGATCCCGTCGCGGTCGACCGCGCGTTCGCCGCGATCGCCGAGCGCGACGGGGGTCTTGACGCCGTCTTCGCGAATGCGGGCATCTCGCGTGGCGCCGGCATCATCGTCGAGGAGGGGAAGGTCGAGAACGCCGATCGCGACGCCTACCAGCAAGTCATCGACGTGAACCTGAACGGCGTCCTGTGGACCGTACAGGCGGCCGCGCGGATCATGCGTGCACAGAAGCACGGAAGGATCATCGCTACCGCATCCACCGCGGGCCTTTCGACGGAGGCCTTCTGCGGCTATGGCTACATCGCGGCCAAGGGGGGCGTGGTCAACCTCGTCCGCCAGGCTGCCTTGGACCTCGCCCGCGACAACGTGCTGGTGAACGGGATCGCACCCGGGCCGTTCTACACGCGCATCGGCGGGCCGAGCGGCGCGGACCCCGAAGTCGTCGAGTACTGGTCCAGCACCGTCCCCCTCGGTCGGATGGCCGAGCCGTCTGAGCTGCAGGGCGTGGTCCTGCTGCTGGCAGCGCCGCGAGCGTCGACGTTCGTCACCGGCGCGATCATCCCAGTCGATGGCGGAACGCTCATCGGCCCCCCGATCAGTGCCTTCAGCCGACCCACCGCAGGCTTCGTGCGCTGACGCACAGGTTGCCTCTTGGCGCCGAGACCCCCAGCTGACGGCACCCGCTGGGGGGTCGGTCGCCGCGCGCCATTCAGCTCGCGGCGCTGCCCACCCGCTGCTGCCAATCGACCGTGGTCTGCAACTGGTTGAACGAGAAAATGTGGAGTCCGTCGATCTTCATCTCGGGCGAGATCAACGCGCCGCCGAGATCCGCGAGGAGCTTCTCGGGCTTGTAGAACTTGCCGCGCAGGAGCGTGCCGATCATCCCGTGCTGCTTGGACAGGAACCGCATCGAGGTGCCGACCCCGATCTTCACGGAGAGGTCGAGCAGCTTGGTGGGGCTGATCGGTGGGGCGATGCCCATCCGCAGCGGCAACGTGATGCCCATGTCACGCATCGACCGAAGCCACGTCTCGAGCACTTTCGGGTCGAAGCAGAGCTGGTTGATCATGAAGGACACATGGGGCTGCTTTCGCTGCAGCGCCTCGAAGAGGACCTTGTCGGGGATGCTCGGATGGCCCTCGGGGTAGCAGGCGACGCTGATCTCGAACCCGTGGTTCATCGTCGAGAGGTCTTCGATGAGCTCTGCCGACTCGCTGTACTTGCCGACAGGCTCTTCGGCATCACCGCCGATGACGTGAAGCTGCGCCACGCCGAGGCCTGCGAGCTGCTCGACGAGCTCACTCAGATATGTCCTGCTCGGCACCTGGCGCGCGGCGATGTGGACGCGCAACGTGTGGCCAGCCTTGGCGAGGAGCTCGGCGTACTCGATCGTCCGGTCGAGACCGAACTTCACCGAACACGTCACGGCGACAGTCGTCTCCTTGGGGATGATCGCAAGCTGATCCTTCACGCTCTTCATGGGGATCACCTCGATGTCCCCGGTGCGCGCCAGCGCGACGATCCGCCGCTCGATTTGTCCAGTGGGTGCCATCGGTTTCGCTCCGCTCTTCGAGACTTTGCGTGGTAGGGAGACCAAGGGTGAGCCCACGCGGCGGGCACCGGTGCCGGCCGCGCGGGCTCGTCGCCTTACAGTCCCACGCGTCGCCAGCCACCGGGGTAGTCCTTGCGGACGACCTCCGAGTACGGGGCCGGGCTCACGATGACACGCACTTCCTTCTGCTTGTGTGGCTGGACGGTCACCTTTCGGGACCCACCGTTCGGCTCGCCCCAGATGACCTTCAGCTCGGTGCCGAGCTCGATCTGGGGGTCGACCGTGGCGAGCGAGAGGGCACGTCGTTCGTTCGAGCTGTAGCCGGTGAACAACGAGAGCCCCACGACCGCGCCGGCGGCGTCGACGACGGCGTCGTAGTTCGAGGAGCCATAGTTCGCGTTCGGGACGTCGAAGAACTGGTAGCCCGGACCCTCGACGTCGACCAACGAGGCGAAGATGTCGGTGACGTCCTGCGCGTTCCACGCGAGGGTGACCTTCTTTCGCTGGCTCGCACCGTCGATCTGCTGGAGCGCGTCCTTGCCGATGAAGTCGTGGTCGAATTTCACGAAGGAGCCGTAGCCGAGCTCCCATGGGTTCAGGTAGTAGTCCTCGATGTCGTCGGAGACGAAGCTGCCAGCGAGCGCATTCGTCGCCTCGTAGCTGTCGACCGGCGACCACTCCCTGTAGCTGCGGAGCTCCTCACCGGTGTAGATGGCCGGCAACGGAGAGGGGATCCAGCCCGATTCGAGGGTGTTCGAGGAGTAGGCTCGCGAACCGCACGGCTCGATGCCGAACTCCTGGCCGGCCTCGAGAATGGCGTTCCGGATCTTCTCGTGAGAGCCGTAGGGCCCCCAGATCTCGAGGCCCGGAGCGCCCGACATGCCGTGACGGAGGGTCCGCACCTTCTCGCCGGCGATGTTCATGTAACCCATGTAGAAGAACTTCAGCTGCTCGACGGGTCCGCCGTTCAGCTTCTCGATGATCTCCCACGCGCGCGGGCCCTGGATCTGGAACCGCCAGTACTGCCGGCTCACGGCCTTGCCGTAGGGCCGCGACGGCGAGCGGTCGTCCTTCACGACCTCGAGGTTCTTGTAGCCCCCGCGCTCGCCCTGGAAGAGCAGCCAGTTCGCCACGGGCGCACGACCCACGAAGACGAACTTGTCCTCTTCTTCGTGGAAGAGGATGCCGTCGCCGATCACATTGCCCGCAGGCGTCGTCGGCACGTACTGCTTGGCGCGATTGACCGGGAAGTTCTCGACGCTGTTGATCCCGGTGTCCGCGATCAGCTTGATCGCGTCCGAGCCCTTCAAGAACAGGTTCACCATGTGGTGCGACTGGTCGAACAGCACCGCCGTCTGGCGCCAAGCGATCTGCTCCCTGCGCCAGTTGGTGAACTCGGCGGGCACCACCGGGTATATGTACGCCCCGAGCTGGGAGTTGCGGAGGAGCTCGACCGTGTTACCCGACTGGTCCAGGAGTTCCTGAAGGTTCTTTGCGCTCATCGGTTCCTACCTTCTTGGAGTGTTCGTCTGCTTCGATTGTCTTCGACTGTCGATTCTCGATCCTGCATCGGGTGATACCGACAACGTGCATGCTGGCAAGGTCATGAGCACTGGAAGCATGACCTGCCACTCGTCCCCGAACCCCTCGATGCGCGCGAGCTGACGGCCTGCGGCTCTGCGCGCAGATACCCCCGCGAACGCGCTCCACTGTGCCGACTGTACAGACTGTATACGCAATTGTCAACAATCCGTCACTCCACGGCGCCCCCGCCGAGCCCGGTACGATGCGACCCCGAACACGGCCGTGACGGAAGCGATCGCCACCGCTCGAAAGGGGATCGAATGATCAACGTGGACCAGATCGTGGCGATCGATGTGCACACGCACGTCTGGAGCTCCGTCGATGCCGCCGAGAAGCAGACGCCCGAGGAGTCCGGTGCACTCGCCCGCTATTTCGGGACGGAGGTGGTAGCCACGACCGTCCCGCAGATGGCCGACTACTACCGCGAGCGCAACATGGCCTGCGTGGCGTTCACCGTCGACGCCACGAGCGCGACCGGTGAGGCACCCACGGTGACGAACGAGGAGATCGCGGCACTCGCCAGGGACCATTCCGACGTGGTGATCCCCTTCGGGAGCGTCGATCCCCATGCCGGGAAGGCTGCTGTGGCGACGGCGAGGCGCCTCGTCACCGAACATGGCGTGCGAGGGTTCAAGTTCCACCCCAACACCCAGGCCTTCTTCCCGAACGATCACGACTTCTACCCGCTGTACGCCGCAATCGAGGAGCTGGCAGTGCCGGTGCTCTTCCACAGCGGCCACACCGGTGTCGGCGCCGGTGTGCGCGGTGGCGGGGGGACGCGACTCAAGTACTCGAACCCGATGCTCGTCGACGACGTGGCCGTGGACTTTCCCGACCTTTCCATCATTCTCGCGCACCCGTCGTTCCCATGGCAGGACGAGGCGCTGTCGGTCTGCCTGCACAAGCCGTCCGTCTACATCGACCTGTCCGGATGGTCGCCGAAGTACTTCCCTGCAAACCTCATCCAGTACGCGAACACGCTGCTCCGCCACAAGATGCTCTTCGGGTCGGACTACCCGGTGCTCACCCCCGACCGCTGGCTTGCGGACTTCGAGAAGACGGCGATCCGCGACGAGGTCCGACCGCTCATCTTGAAGGAGAACGCCGTCGAGCTGTTCAAGCTGGGGTCCGCCGCCTCTGGCGATTGAGGACCGCTCGGGTGAGGACCCTTCGCGGCGTGCCGGCGACGTGCGCGCGGGCGATGACACGGTCCGCTGCACTCTGACGGCGATGATCTCCTCGCGTTCGGACGATCTGGCACTGTGGGCACGATGAGCACAGGTGTGACAGAACCTGCGAGACGGGCGGCACGGCCGTCGATGTCTGTGCCGAGTGCACCTGCTGCCGCCGGTTCACCATCAGCGCCTGGGGCGCTCCCAGGCAGCCGCCGCTATCTCGTCGTCGTCATCTGCAGCATGAGCCTGTTCATGACGTACCTGGACAGCAGCGCGCTGAACGTCGCGCTGCCGACCATCCATCGCGATCTCCACGCAGGGGTGAGCGACCTCCAATGGATCGCCGACGCGTACCTGCTCGTGCTCGCCAGCCTGCTCATGCTGTCGGGGTCGATCGGCGACCGCTTCGGGCGACGACGGGCGTTCACGATCGGGCTCGTCGTGTTCACGCTCGGGTCGGCGCTGTGCAGCGCGGCGCCGACAGTGGGCTCTCTGATCGGCTTCCGCATGGCGCAAGCACTCGGGGGCTGCCTGCTCGTTCCAGCATCGCTATCGATCATTCGCAACGTGTTCACCGACGCGAGGGAACGAGCGCGTGCCGTAGGAATATGGAGCGCGATCTTCGGACTGGGAATCGCGGCGGGGCCGATCATCGGCGGTGCGCTCGTCTCGAACGTGGGGTGGCGGTCGGTGTTCTGGGTGAACGTCCCGATCGGGCTCGTGGCCGCGGCGCTGGCCCGGCGCATCCTGCCCGAATCACGCGCAACGCGTCCGCGCGCCTTCGATCCCATCGGCCAAGTGCTCATGATCGTGCTGTTCGCGACGGTCACCTACGGCGTGATCGAGGGACCGGTGTCGGGATGGGCATCGGGCCGCAGCATCGCGACGTTCTGCGCGGGGGGTGTTGCGCTCGTCGCGCTCCTCGCAGTCGAACGGCGCCGCGTAGAGCCGCTCCTCGAGGCGCACTTCTTCCGCAGCCCGCAGTTCTCCGCTGCGACCTTCATCGCGGTGGCGTGCTTCATCGCCTTCTCGGGCTTCCTCTTCGTGAACACTCTCTACCTCCAAGAGGTGCGGGGCGACTCCGCACTGCTCGCGGGCACGACCATCCTGCCCACCACCGTCACGGTCGCCGCGTGCGCGCTCGTGACGGGACGCCTCATGGGGCGCTTCGGCGCCCGCATGCCGCTCTCGGTCGGCGGGATCTGCATCGCCATAGGCGGCGCGCTCCTCTTGGACCTCGAGCCGCGCACGAGCCTTGTGCAACTCGTCATCGCCTACGGCGTCCTCGGGTGCGGGTTCGGCCTCATCAATCCTCCGATCACCCATACCGGAGTGAGCGGGATGCCACCCGAGCGGGCCGGCGTCGCGTCAGCCATCACGTCGTCCTCCCGCCAGTTCGGCAGCGTGCTCGGCGTGGCGATCATGGGGTCCATGGTGAGCGCGACTGCGCTCGGCACCGGGAACGTCACCGGCGCCGCGGCGATCCGTTTCACCACCTCGAGCCATCTCTCGTGGATGGTCCTCGTCGCATGTGGCGTGGCCTGCACGCTGACCGCGCTCACCTGTACCGGCCGGTGGGGACTGGCAGCCGCCGCCCGCGTGTACCGAGACGAGCCCCACCCGGTGACCTCGGGGGCCCACGAGTGATCCGTCAACACCGCGGTCACCACCTGACGCCGATCGGGTACCGAGATCGTCTCCGTGCCAAGCTGGCTGGTGCCGCCTGGACCGAGTCATCGACTTGCAACCGCTCGCACGCGACGCGCGGCGATGCCACGCGCGATGCCACACCACGCGGTCGCGCGCTCACGCGGTCGCGCGCTCACGCGGTCGCGCGCTCATACGTCGTCAGCTCTTGATGGCCGCCTCCCGGTCCCGGCGCACGGGGTCCGAGTAGGGCGCAGGGCAGACCGTGGCGCGGATCTCGGTCTGGACGTGCGGCTCCACCGACGGCTTGTCCGACCCGCCGTTCTCCTCGCCCCAGACGAGCACCACCTCGCTGCCGATCTCGGCCTGCTCCTCGTCCAGCATCGCCAGCGACAGCATCGTCCGCCCGCTCCAGCTGTACCCGCAGAACGTCGAGAGCCCGATCATCTCGCCCTTGGCGTTCAGCACCTTGTCGTACATCCAGGTGGCGTACTGGGCGAGCGGCAGGTCGATGTACTTCTTGGCCGGACCATCGTGGAAGAGCGACGTGAACACCCCGGCCACGTCGTCCCCGTTCCACGCCAGTGAGACCTTCTCGCGCCTCGGATGCTTCGCCTTCTCTTCCAGGGCGCTCTTGCCGATGAAGTCGTGGTCGAATTTCACGATACGGCCATAGCCCAGGTCCCACGGGGTGAGGTAGTAGTCCTCGACGTTCTCGGAGTAGAAGCTGCCACCGAGGGATCCGGTCGCCTCGTAGGAGGTCGCAGGCAACCACTCACGGAACGAGCGCAGCTCCGGGCTCGTGTAGACAGCCGGGACCGGAGAGGGGATCCACCCTTGCTCGAGCCCGTTGATCGCATAGGTGCGCGAGCCGAGCAGCCGGAGCCCGAACTCCTCCCCCGCCTCGGCGATCGTCCCCTTCACCTCCTCGGCGAGGTCGTAGGGGCCGAAGAGCTCCGCACCCTCGACGCCCGGCCAAGCAAGGAAGCGGATCCTGTGGCCGCCGATCGTGATCCAACCGATGTGGAACATCGAGATCGGCTCGTACCGCCCGCCGGTCAGCTTCTCGAGCAGCTGTCCGGCGAGCGGCCCGCGTAGCTGGTAGCGGAACACCCTGCGCGGCCTCGCGGGGTCGTTCACCGACCACTCGTCTCGCTCGATGTCGACGTCGTAGCCACCGGCCTGCGCCTGGAACTCCACCCAGTTGTTGGCAGACGGGCGGCCGACAAGCTGGAACTCGTGCTCCTCCAAGTAGAAGAGGATGCCTGTGCCGATCACGTAGCCCTCGGGGTTGCAGACGACCAGCTGCTTCGCCCGCTCGGGGACGAACCCCTTGAAGCTGTTGATCGCGACGGAGCTCAGCAGGTCGAACGCGTCCGGGCCCGAGACGTAGAGATCCGACATGTGGTACGACTGGTCACGAAGGCAGACGCTCTCGCGCCACGAGCGCTGCTCGTCTCGCCAATTCGTGTACTCGGGCCGCACGACCGGGTAGACCCTGGCACCGCTGTGATTGTTGTACAGGTGTGCCGCGATGCTCGGCACCCCGTCCACGACGTCCTGCAGGCTTCCTCTCTTCGCGATCGCCATTCCTTCGCCACCTTCCACGAGCACGTCATCACGATGTTCGAACGCCTCGAACGTAGCAGCGGCCCTCGACGTACGACCGCTGGGGAACGGCTGCGCCTTGGCCAGGAGGCCGCTGAGCACCCCAGAGACGCGCGCCCACGCGAACCGGCGGGTGCTGGCAGCGTGCCGTCACGACCGGTGACGGTCACGACCGGTGACGGCGCACCCGCAGTGCGGGTCCCGGCGAGATCCGTCAGGACTGTGGCCAGGGGCCGATGGTCAGCGTCGTGCGCTGGATGACCGCGCCCAGCACCGCATTGCGCACCAGCCAGACGTCGGTGACCGGGCCGACGCCGCCGGGGACCGGGGTGATCGCCTCCGCGCGCTGCGCCACGCTGTCGAAGTCGAGATCGCCGACAAGGCGGACCTTTCCGCTCTCGCCCTCGACGGGATTGATCCCCACGTCGATCGCGATGACTCCGTCTTTGACCATGTCGCCGGTGATGAGGCCGGGAACCCCCGCGGCGACGATCAGGACGTCCGCTTGGCGGGTGAACTCAGCGAGCCTTCCCGCAGCGGCGGCGTACTCGTCACAGCTCACGACGATGGCGCCGCGGTCGAGCGCGAGCCACACGGCGGGCTTTCCCACGTTGTGGCTCCTGCCAACGATGACGACCGTCTTGCCCCGAAGGGCGGTCGCGGGGTCTCGTCCGGTCTGGCGGAAGTGCTCGTCGAGCAGCCAGAAGCAGCTGGCGGGCGTGGATGGCACGAACCGCGGAGTGCCGCGCGCCATGAGGCCGGCATTGGCGGGATGGACCGCCTCGACGTCCTTTCGCGAGTCGAGCGTCTCATAGAGCTCCACTTCGGAGAGCTGCGGAGGAAGTGGACGCAAGATGAGGATGCCGGTGACTCTTGGATCCGCGTTCAGCTTGCCGATGGTCGCAAGCGCTTCGGCCGGCTCGGCGTCGGCGGGAAGGTGCTCGGACTGGAACCGACAGCCCACGGACTCCGCGAGCCGGCGGAGCCGCCGCTCGTACGCATGTGCCGCGTAGTCGTCGCCAACCATCATGGCCGCGAGTCCCGGATCGACCGCGGCGAGGTGGATGGCGTCCAGCTCGCCGAGCAAGCGTGCCCGCAGATCTCGAGAGATCGCCACGCCGTCGATGATCGTTGCTTCCATGCTCAACCTCGCTCCCGTGCGGTTCGCCCCATCATGACGCTGCTGGCGCTTCGAGCAGCCCCGCATCCCGGGCGGCGTCGACCGTGTTTCGCAAGAGCAGCGCCACGGTCATGGGACCTGCACCGCCCGGATTCGGCACGAGCGCCCCGGCGACGTCGGCCACCTCGGGCGCGACGTCACCAACGAGCTTCCCGTCGACGAAGGACACGCCGATGTCGACGACGGTCGCGCCCGGCACGATCCACTCGGCGCGCACCAGATGCGGCCGGCCGACGTCGGAGACAACGAGGTCGGCCGCACCGCAGACCTCGCCGAGGTCCCCGGCATCGGGATCCACCACCGCCACGCTCGCACAACCCTGCCCGCCGGCGTCCACCGGCGTCGCGAGCATGAGCGCCAACGGCAGCGCGACGAGCGGTCCGCGTCCGACGACGACGGCACGGCGACCCTCGAGCTCGATACGGTGACGGCCCAGCAGGTCGAGGACGCCCAGCGCCGTGCACGGACGATGCCCCCGAGCACCTTGGAGGATCCGGCCCAAGGACACCGCCGTCATCCCGTCGACGTCCTTGTCCGGAGCGATGCGCGACGCCGCGGCAATCTCGTCGATGTCGCCTGGGAGCGGGAGCTGGAGGAGGATGCCGTGGACGGACGCGTCAGCCGAAAGCTCTTCGAGCGCCGCTTCGAGCGCCGCTTGCGTCACCGATGCCGGCAGCTGGAGCCCTCGCACCGAGAGGCCGACGTGCTCGGCGGCCGTGTGCTTCAGCGCCACGTAGCGGGTGCTCGCCGGGTCGTCTCCGACGAGCACCGTGGCGAACGTCACCACCGGGTGGCCACAAGCTGCCACCTCTGCCCTCAGGGACTCCAGGATCTCGTCTCGACGAGCACGCCCGTCGAGAATGCGCGCCGCCAAGCTATGACAGGCCGACGATCCCGCCGTCGGCGTCGAGGTCGATCGAGAATGCCGCCGGGTTCGTCCCGAGTCCCGGCATGGTCCGCATGTCCCCGCAGATCGGGTAGACGAAGCCGGCGCCGACCGAGGCGCGAACCTCTCTAACCGGAAGGGTCCAGCCGGTCGGCGCGCCCTTCAGCGACGCGTCGGACGAGATGGAGTACTGGGTCTTCGCGATGCACACCGGCAGCTTCCCGAAGCCCGCCGCCTCGTACCGATCGAGCGCGCGCGACGCAGCCGGCGCGTAGGACACGCCCTCGGCGCCGTAGACCTTGGTCGCGACGGTGCTGATCTTGTCGCGAAGCGACATGTCGTCGGGGTAGAGCATCTGGAAGTTCGACGGCTCGTTCGCCGCCTCGACGACCGCCTCCGCCAGCTCGGTGGCCCCTTCGCCGCCATTGGAGAAGTGCTGGCACACTGCAGCACGCGCCCCCATGGACGCCGCGATCTCTTCGATCACCTTCCACTCCGAGGGGTGATCGGTCGGGAAGGCGTTGATCGCGACGACCGGGGTGACCCCGTGCAGCTTGATGTTCTCGATCTGCTTGCGCAGGTTCTCGCCGCCCTCGAGCACCTCGTCGGGGTTCTCCGCCAGGAGCGCCTCGGGAAGCGCCTTGCCTGCGGTGATGCGGTGCTTGCCCGAGTGTGTCTTGAGGGCGCGCACGGTCGCCACGACGACGGCGGCGTCGGGGGTGAGGCCCGAGTACCGGCACTTGATGTTGAAGAACCGCTCGGCGCCCATGTCGGCGCCGAAACCGGCCTCGGTGATGAGAAAGTCACCGCCCCTGATGCCGATCTGATCGGCGACGATCGAGCTGTTGCCGGTGGCGATGTTGCCGAACGGACCCGCGTGGACGAGGACCGGGGTGTTCTCCAAGGTCTGCAGGAGGTTCGGCTTCATGGCGTCGCGCATCAAGACGGCCATTGCCCCTGCGCCCCGGAGCTCCTCCGCCGTCACCGGCGTGCCCGCCTTCGTGTAGCCGACGACGATGCGCCCGAGGCGGGCGCGCAGGTCGGGGATCGAAGTGGCGAGGGCGAAGAGCGCCATCACCTCGGACGCCGCGGTGATGTCGAACCCGGTCTGGCGGGTCACCCCGTCCTCACGGGCGCCCAGACCGACCACGATGTTGCGCAGCGCCCGGTCGTTCACGTCCAGGACGCGGCGCCAGGTGATGTCGTCGAGGGACAGCCCGAGCGCGTTGCCCTGGAAGAGGTGGTTGTCGATGATCGCCGAAAGCAGGTTGTGCGCGGAGGTGACCGCGTGGAAGTCGCCGGTCAAGTGGAGGTTCAAGAGCTCCATCGGCACGACCTGGCTGTAGCCCCCTCCCGCCGCGCCGCCTTTGATCCCGAAGGTCGGCCCCATCGAGGGCTGGCGGATCGCGATCGTCGCCTGCTTGCCGATATGACGCATCGCCTGGCCGAGCCCGACGGTGGTGGTGGTCTTCCCTTCTCCGAGCGGCGTCGGGGTGATGGCCGACACCACGACGTACTTGGCCTTGGGGCGGTCGGAGAGCTCCTCGATGGCCTCGAGCTTGATCTTGGCCACCGACGATCCGTAGGGCTCCAACAGGTGCTCGCCGATCCCCATCGTGGCCGCGATCTCGTTCAGCGGCTTCAAGGATGCGGTACGTGCAATGTCCAGGTCGGAGGGGAAGGCCATCAGCCAATCGTACCGCGGCCGCGACGAGGCCTCCCCCGCCAGCGACGGCCGCCGGGCACCGCGACGACCGGAAAGGCCTCACATGAGACAGGTGGATAGGCTTCGCTGCCGAACCGCTACCCACAGGAGACCAGCCGTGAGCTTTCTTGGCAACCGTGTCCTACGCAAGGAGGACAGAAAGTTCCTCACCGTCGGTGGCTCGTACGTCGACGACGTCGATCTTCCCGACGCGCTGTGGATCGCATTCCTTCACTCCCCGGTCGCCCACGCCCGCGTCACCCGGCTGGACGCGGCAGTTGCCAAGTCCGCCCCTGGCGTCGTGGACGTGCTCACGGGTGCCGATCTCTCCATCCCGCCGTTGGCGCCCGACCTGCCGATGATCAATCCGCTCATGACGCACCCGCTGCTCTGCGAGGGCAAGGTGCGCTTCGTCGGCGACCTCGTCGCCGCCGTCGTCGCCGAGACCCGTGGCGCCGCGGTGGACGCCATCGAGCAGATCGAGGTCGACTACGAGACACTGCCCGTGATCGTCGACCCGAACGACGCCCTCGCCGGCACCACCTTGCTCTTCGAGGAGGCCGGCACGAACGTCGCCTTCGAGGCGTCCTTCGGGCACGACGAGGCCCTCTTCGACGGCTGCGACGTGGTGGTGAGCCAGCCCATCGTGAACCAGCGGCTGGCACCGTGCCCCCTCGAGGTCCGCTCGGCGGCCGCACGGGTGGAGGACGACGGCCGCCTGACCGTGTTCGCCACGAGCCAGACGCCCTTCGCTGTCCGTGACGTGATCGCGAGGGAGCTCGGGCTCGAGCCGGCCACAGTCCACGTCATCTCGCCCGATGTGGGTGGCGGTTTCGGAGCGAAGGCCACCGTCTACCCCCAAGAGATCGTCGTGGCCGCCGCCGCGCGGCGACTCGGTCGCCCCGTGCGGTGGACCGAGACGCGCTCGGAGAGCATGCTGACCCTCGGGCACGGGCGCGGACAGCGTCAGAAGGTGACGATCGGCGGGACCCGCGACGGGCGCGTGCTCGCGTATCGCCTGGAGATCCTCCAGGACGCCGGTGCCTACCCCTCCCTGGGGGCCTTCCTGCCGATGTTCACGCGCATGATGCTCACCGGCACCTACGACATCGCCAAGGCCGAGTGCGACTTCACCTCCGTCGTCACCAACACCACGCAGCTCGTCCCCTACCGCGGCGCAGGTCGGCCGGAGGCGACCGCTGCCATCGAGCGGGCGATGGACCTGTTCGCCACGGAGATCGGGATGGACCCCGCCGAGGTGCGCCGGCGCAACGTCGTCGCCGGCACCGACCGCTTCCCCTTCACCTCCCCCACCGGCACGGAGTACGACATCGGCAACTACGACACGGCGCTCGCGAAGCTGCTCGAGACCACCGACTACGACAAGCTCCGCGCGGAGCAGCGCGCACGGCGCGAGTCCGGCGATCCCGTCCAGCTCGGCCTCGGGCTGTCGGTCTACGTCGAGATCACCAACGGGCTCCCGGGGAGCGAGTTCTCCTCCGTGGAGATCCGCCCCGACGGCAAGGCGGTCGTGAAGACGGGCACCTCGCCGCACGGTCAGGGCCACGACACGTCGTGGTCGATGCTCGTCGCCGAGGAGCTCGGGATCCCCTTGGAGGACATCGAGTTCGTCCACTCCGACACGGACCTGGTCGCGCGCGGTGTCGGCACCTTCGGCTCGCGATCGCTCCAGATGGGCGGCGTCGCCGCCAAGCGCGCCGCGGTGCAGGTGGTCGAGGCCGCCAAGGAGATCGCCGCCGAGCTCTTGGAGGCCGCGCCGGAAGACATCGTCCTCGCTGGAGGGGTCGGCGGCCTGCAGGTCGCAGGCACGCCAACCTCCCGGCGGACGTGGAGCGAGCTCGCCACCGCGGCGATCGAGAAGGGCCAGCCGCTCTTGGCCGAGGTGGACTTCACATCGCCGGGGCCGACCTTCCCCTTCGGCGCCCACCTGGCGATGGTCGAGGTGGACACCGAGACCGGGCGGGTGTCGCTCCGTCGCATCGTGGCGCTCGACGACGCCGGCCACATCCTGAACCCCCTCCTCGCCGAGGGCCAGATCCACGGCGGCCTCGCCCAGGGCGCGGCACAGGCGCTCATCGAGGAGTTCCGCTATGACGAGATGGGCAACCCGCTCACGTCGAACCTGATGGACTACTTGTTCATCAGCGCGACGGAGCTGCCGAGCTTCGAGACCATCGAGATGGAGACGCCGACGCCGCGCAACGAGATCGGCGCCAAGGGGATCGGCGAGTCCGGCACCATCGGCTCCACCCCTGCCGTCCACAACGCGATCGTCGACGCGCTCTCCCACCTGGGTGTGCGCCACGTCGACATGCCTGCGAACCCAGAGCGGATCTGGCGGGCGATCTCCGAGGCGAGGGCGACGGCCTGAGCCCTCAGGGCCCACGGCGACCGATGCGCGGCACAAGCGGCCCGATCACTCCGGCCCGCGCGCACCCCGTGATGACCCCGAGCCCGTACGCGACCTCGCCCACGATCCCGTCGATCACGATCCCGCCGACCACGACGCGTCGCTCGGAGCCGCTGGGTGCGACGCGATCTGCCGCAAGCGCCGAGGCGACCAAGGCGGCGGCGGCCCACCGTGCCCGGTGGGCACGTGGCACGCATCGACGCCCACGGCTCGCAACCACCGCACGGTGCACGACCGAGACGACCGCGAGCAGCGGCAGGCCGAACATGGTGCACCACCTGGCGAGGGCGGTCCAGGCGTAGAGGATCTGGGCTGCCGAGAGCCAGAGCGCGAAGCGAGGGCGCACGCCGAGCGGCCGCAGGCGCCCGTAGGTACGTGCGGCGGCGACCGCCCAGGCGCTCACCGCCACCGCCGGCATGCCCATGAGGACGCCGCCGACGGCAAGCGCAGGGGCAGCGCCGACGACGAGGTGATCGACCGCATGGGGATGCGCCCGTTCGAGGTTGCCGACGGACGTGCCGTAGAAGAAGCGGCGGCGGCAGCGTCGCAGGATCCCGCGCGGGTCGTGGTGGCCGACCTCGACACCGGGCTCGTAGCGGATCCGCCACCCGGCCTCGACCAGGCGCCAGACGAGGTCGACGTCCTCGCCGTAGCGCAGGCGCTCGTCGTAGCCGTCGCCCAGCGCAGCGCGACGGAACACCACGGCGGCCGCCGGCACGTACGGGACGGCGCCGCGAGGATGGACCGGGCCGGGCCGGGCGCCGAGGTCCAGTAGCGACACGCGTGGGCTTGGGGTCTTTGCCACGATGCGCGGGGCGACGCCGACCACCAGCGGGTCGACGAAGTGGGCCGCGAGCGACTCGATCGCATCGGGGGCGGCGACACAGTCGCTGTCGACGAACGCGACCAGCTCGGAGCTGACGGCACGGAGCCCGGCGTTGCGCGCGGCGCCAGGACCCCCGGGGAGCTCCCGGCGCACGAGCGACGCGCCGTACCGGCGACAGGCCGCCGCGACCGCCGCCGGATCGGCAGAGCCGTCGTCGACGACCGTGACCGGGTGACGGCACCCGAGCGAGGCAAGGCACGCGGCGAGCTCGACGGGGCGGTCCCGCACCGGCACCACCACCGTGACGTCGGCCGGGGCACGGAGCCCGTCGGGGCGCGGGAGCGCGATGCCCGCGTCGGTGAGCCTGCGGGCGAGCCGGGCTGGCGCGCCCTCGCCCACCGGTGTGGTGGTGAACCCGGCGACCAGCGCCGCACCCTGTCGGCTCAGGCGCAGCATGCGCGCTGGGGCGCCGCCGAAGAGCACGGTCGCGCTCAGGCGGCGGACGTCAGCTGCGATCTCCACGCGCACGCCGGCAGGGAACGGATCGTCGGCGCCGAGGCCGAAGCACTCCGGCCCACGCACCGCTGCTCCGGCGGTCCCGCCTCGCGACGCGCCGAGGGCGGGACTCTCAGAGCGAGAGGCCACCGTCGACGCGCAGCACGGCGCCGGTGATGCCGCCGGCGGCCTCGTCCGCGAGGAAGACCAGGGCGCGGGCGATCTCCTCGGGCGTCAGCAGGCGGTGGATCGGCTGGTGGTCTGCGAACGACGACGCGCCGGGCAGACCGTAGAGGTCGGCCGTCGCGTCGAGCATCGCGGTCTGCGTCGAACCGGGGCTCACCGCGTTCGCCGTGATCCCGTGATCGGCGAGCTCGGCGGCCAACGCACGGACGTAGCCGGCCACGCCTGCCTTCGCCGCGCAGTACGCGGCCAGCATCGGGAGTCCCCTCGTGTCGGCCGCGGAGGCGATCGCGAGGAACCGGCCACGCCGTGGGACCGGACGGCGCAGCATCGCAGGAATGCTCGCGCGCGCCAGCGCGCACACGCCGCCGAGGTCGACGTCCAAGATTGCCCGCTCGATCTCGACCGGCACCTCCCACGCAGGCTCTCCACCGCCCATGACCGCCGCGGCGGCGACCGCGGCGTCGACGCCACCCCACCGTCGCTCGGTCTCGGCGACGACGCGCACGAGCGATGCGGCGTCACGCACGTCGGCGACCTCGCTGACCACATCCGGACCCGCTGCCGCCGCCACCGCCTCGAGCTCGTCCCTGGTGGCGAGCGGATAGGGCACGACCGGATCGTTCTCGCAGCGGTCGACGGCGACGACGCGCCAGCCTGCTTGGGCCAGGCCGCGCACCGTGGCGGCGCCGATCCCCCGGCCCGCGCCCGTGACGATGGCAACCGGTGTCACTGGCGCGCCGTCCCCGAGGCCGGTACCCGTGGGACGCGCCGCATGTCAGCCAAGCTGGCGGAAGAAGCCCGCCGGCGCGACGACGTCGTCCTCGCTCAGCTCGTGCACCGAGGGCCTGCCCAGTGCCCGCAGCGTCGACTCGATGCCCGAGCGCAGGACGTCGAGGACGTTCTCCACGCCCGTTTGCCCGTTCGCGGCGAGGCCCCACAAAGGCGCACGGCCGACCATCACGGCGCGTGCCCCGAGCGCGAGCGCCTTCACGACGTCCGAGCCCCGCCGGACCCCGCCGTCGAGCAGCACCTCCACCTCGTCGCCGACGGCGCGCACGATGGAGGGAAGCGCCCGGATGGTGGCAGGCGTGCCGTCGAGGTTGTTGCCCCCGTGGTTCGAGACCGAGATCGCCGTCACGCCCGCTTGGACCGCGCGCTTCGCGTCGTCGACTCGGATGACCCCCTTCAGCATGAACGGGCCGCCCCAGCTCGACACCATCCATGCCACGTCGTCCCACGTCGGCGGCGGCGTCTGCATCCACTCCCCGTACGCGCCGAAGAAGGTCGGTGCCGGCTGCCCCGGCCGCGCCATGTTCGGCACGGTGAGCGCGGGCAGGCGACCGGTGCGCAGGTACGACCAGAGCCAAACGGGCCGAGCCAGGGCCTCGGGGGCGAGCCGGAGCGCCGACCGCAGGTCGAGGCGCTCGGGGATGTACGGGCTGCCCCAGTCCCTGCCCGTCGCGAACGACCAGTCCAGCGTCGCGATCAGGCCGACGCAGCCAGCAGCACGCGCCCTTTGCATGCGCTCGGCGATGTGGTCGCGGCTGCCCATCCAGTACATCTGGAAGAAGGTCTTCGGGTTCGCCGCGACCACCTCCTCCATCGCCTTGGAGGCAAACGAGCTGAGCCCGATGGCCGTGCCCCTGCTGGCTGCCGCGCGCGCGACCGCGACCTCCCCGTCGGGATGTACCGCTTGGATGCCCGTCGGCGAGATCACGACCGGAAAGGAGAGGGGCTGGCCCATGACGGTCGTGGCCAGCTCCCTGCGGGCTGGGTGCTCGGCAACGTGCGGGGCGAAGCCGAGCTCACCGAAGGCCGCCACGTTGTCGTCGATCGTGGTACCCCGCTCGGAGCCGGCAACGAGCGCGTCGTACACCGACTTGGGCAGCTGCCGCCGTGCTCGCCGCTGCGCAACGGCCACAGTCTCGAACCAGCGGTTGGTCACGTCCTTCTCCTCTACGTGCCCGAGAGGGCGAAGGGCGGGCGGGATGCCGAGCGCGACAGCACGACCGGTACCGGGCGTGCCGGTGTGTGGCCGGCACTCGGACGCGGTGCGCTCCCGGCGACGACGCGCGCGAGGGCGTCGTCGCCGTGGCCCTTCACACACTCTGGATCGGGGCCGTCGAGCGGCAGCCCGGTGAAGTACTTCGACGCCATGCAGCCGCCGCGACAGGTGCCGAACGACGAGCACGCGTTGCACGCGCCACCGTCCGACGGTTCGCGCAGGCCGGTGAACAGCGGCGACGAGCGCCACACCGCGGCGAACCCACCGGCCGACCGGATGCTCCCCGCCCGGAAGTCGTCGTGGATCGTGAAGGGGCACGCGTAGACGTCACCGAGGGGGTCGATGAGGCACACGACACGGCCTGCACCGCAGAGGTTCAGGCCGGGGAGCGCCTCGCCGTAGGCTCCGAGGTGGAAGAAGGAGTCACCGGTGAGGACCTCGTCGTCCTGTTCGTGCAACCAGTCGTACAGTGCACGCTGCTGGGTCGCGGTCGGGTGGAGCTGCTCCCAGACCTCGGCGCCGCGCCCCGAGGGGCGCAGCCTGGTCAAGCGGAGCTGGGCGCCGTGCTCGTCGGCGAGCGCCTTGAACCGGTCGAGCTGGCCTGCGTTCTCCCCGGTGACCACCACCGAGAGCTTGAAGCCGCGCAACCCGGCCTCGGCCAGGTGCGCCATCGCGCGCCGTACCGCCGCGTAGGAGCCCGCACCACGCACGGCGTCGTTCACGCGAGCTGTCGCGCCGTCGAGCGAGAGCTGCACGTCGACGTAGTCGCTCGCCGCCAGACGTGCCGCGGCGGCCTGCGTGATGCGCGTGCCGTTCGTCGAGAACTTGACTCCGACGCGATGGACCGTCGCGTACTCGACCAGGTGCCAGAAGTCGCGTCGGATCGTCGGCTCGCCGCCACCGATGTTGACGTAGAAGACCTCGAGCTCGGCGAGCTCGTCGATCAGGGCCTCGCACTCGCTCGTCGAGAGCTCGCGGGGATCGCGTCGGCCCGAGCTCGACAGGCAGTGCGCGCACGCCAGGTTGCACCCGTAGGTGAGCTCCCACGTGAGGCAGATCGGAGCGTGGAGCCCGCGCTCGAACCGCTCGACGAGCGTGCCGCCCGCCATCGTCGCCTTCGGGGCCTCGGGCACTGCGAGCCGAGGTGCCCCTGGGCGCTCGGCGCCGCCCGCCGGCACCGCCACGTCGGCGGCCGTTGCACGCCGGACGAGCATCCCGGTCTCGGCGAGACGCCGCAACGCCTCACCGAACGCCGGGAGCTCACGCTCGCCGACGCCCGCCGCGCGGCACGCCGCGATCGCCGACGGATGCCGTTCGAGGCTCTCGACGACGTCCACGATCCGCTGGCTCTTCAAGAACGAGAGCCGGCGCGTGGAGAAGTCGTAGGCCATCGCGCCGAAGGGCTCCTCGCGCAGCGAGACGCTCGGACTGAGCGCCCATGCGGTGTCGAGCACCGGCTCGGTGCCAGTGCGCACGGCGTCGCTCAATAGACGCCACACATGCCGTCGATCGAGACGTCCTCGACGAGCACATCGTCGAGGACCAGGCCGGCGCCCGCGACGTCGTGGGACTCGTCGAGCTCCCGTGTCACCAGCGCGACCGTCGAGCCGCCGTACCGCGTGTCCTTCGCGTCCTTCGCGTCCTTCATCGTCGCCTCCCACCCTCACGGCCCCGTCGGGGCACGACGTGGCGAGGAACGTACCGGGTAGTGGCACCAGGTGTCAAATATCGGTGTCCGCTATCACTTCGTAAGCTCATGACCGTGAGCGCCGAGGGAACACCACGAGCGGTCGGCCGCCCACCGGCGACCACGAGCGCCGAGCTCGAGCATGCCGCGCTCGCCCTCTTCTACGACAAGGGGTTCGACGACACGACGGTGGACGACATCGCCCGGGCCGCGGGGATAAGCCGGCGCACCTTCTTCCGCTACTACGCCTCGAAGAACGACGTCGCCTGGGGCGACTTCGACGAGCACCTCGCACGCTTCCAGGCGCACTTCGACGCTGTGGCACCTACCGTGCCCATGACGACAGCCCTCCTCGAGTGCATCCTCGCGTTCAACGACTTCTCCGACGAGGAGCTGCCGTGGCTTCGCCGGCGCATGACCCTGCTGCTCGGTGTGCCCGCGCTCCAGGCGCACTCGGTGCTGCGCTACGCGGCGTGGTGCGACATCGTGGCGGGCTTCGTCGCTCGACGGTCCGGCGGCAGCCAGGGGACACTGCACGCGCAGGTCATGGCGCGCTGCGCGCTCGGCGCTGCGGTCGCAGCGTACGAGCACTGGCTCGAAGACGAGGGCACGGCGCTACGAGACGTGCTGGAGGAGGCCCTGACGATCTGGCTCCACACCGGGGACGCCGTTGGCCCCCGCTGTGTGCCCGAGCGGCCACGCGCGCCCGAGCAGACGGGTGCGCCCGAGCAGACGCGCGCCCCCGACCAGACGCGCGCCCCGCGTCAGCCGTCGCCGGCACGCGAGGCTGCAACCTCGACGTAGCAGCCCAACGCGCCTGGGTCGGCGAGGGCGTCGACGCTCGCGACCGCAGACAGCTCGGCGCCCTGGAGGATGCGCTTCACGGGGACCTCGAGCTTCTTGCCGGTCAGCGTGTAGGGGATCGACGGGACGGCGACGACCGCGTCGGGCGCATGGCGCGGCGAGAGCTGCTCGCGAAGCGTCATTTTGATCGCGTCCCGAAGCTCGTCGGTGAGCACCACACCGTCGACGAGCTTGACGAAGAGCAGCAGCTCCCCCGGCCCCCCCGCCTCGTCCTCCAAGTGGATGACGAGCGAGTCGTCGATCTCTTCGAACTCTGCGAGCAGGGCGTAGAACTCCGAGGTCCCCAGGCGAACGCCGCCGCGGTTCAACGTGGCGTCCGACCGTCCGCTCACCACGGAGCTGCCTCGAGGCCGGATGCGGATCCAGTCACCGTGCCGCCAGACGCCGGGGTAGTGGTCGAAGTAGGCCGCCCGGAAACGCTCCTGGCCGGGGTCTTTCCAGAAGCCGAGCGGCATCGAGGGGAAGGGCTTCGTGATGACGAGCTCACCGAGCTCGTCGGTCACCGGACGCCCTGTCGCGTCGAACGCGTACGCGGCGATGCCGAGGCACTTGCCGGCGATCTCGCCGGCATAGACCGGGAGGAGCGGGTTGCCCTGCACGATGCCCGAGCACAGATCGGTCCCCCCGTTGCCGTCGTTCAGCATGGTCGCCGGACCCAGCTCCTCGCAGGCGTAGACGAACCCGTCGATCGGCAACGGCGAGCCCGCGCAGCCCAGCTGCCTGAGCCGCAGGCCGAGGCCGTCCAGGCGAACGCCCTCGCGTCGGCATGCCATCAAGTAGGCGGAGCTGACACCGTAGAAGCTGGCCTGCGTCTCGGCAGCGAGCTCCCATTGCCAACGCAGGTCGGGGTAGACGGGGTTCCCGTCGAGCTGGATGACCGACGTCCCGCACAAGAGCGCCGAGACCAACGCGTTCCACATCATCCACGCGGTCGTCGCGAACCACCCCATGCGGTCGCCGGGCCGGAGGTCCCAGCTGAGCGCGTGGTTCTTCAGGTGCTCGACGCAGATGCCGCCATGGGTGTGCACGATCGCCTTGGGCACCCCGGTGGTCCCCGAGGAGTAGAGGACGTAGAGCGGGTGGTCGAAGTCGACGGGGTCGATCACGAGCGGCGCCGCTTCGCGCAACAGGTCGTCCCAGGCGATGGCGCCGTCGATATGCCCCCCGAGGTAGGGCACGTGGACCACGTGGCGCACGGTCGGCAGGCCTTTGCGGATCTCGGCGAGCTCGGCGCGGCGGTCGATCGGCTTCTCTCCGTAGCGGTACCCGTCGACGGCGAAGAGCACGACCGGCTCGATCTGGGAGAAGCGGTCGAGCACGCTGCGCCGACCGAACTCGGGGGCACAGCTCGAGAAGACGGCGCCCAGGCTCGCCGTGGCGAGGAAGGTGACCAGCGCCTCGGGGATGTTCGGCAGGTAGGCCGCCACCCGGTCGCCCGGTCCGACTCCCAAGCGCTCGAGCCCAGCCCGGGCGCGGGCGACGAGGTCCTTCAGCTCCCCGATGTTCAGCTGCATCGGCGCGCGGGTCTGGGAGTACGAGAGGACGACGGGGCTGTCGCCCTCGAAGCTGCGCAGCGCGTGGTGGACGTAGTTCAGCCGGGCGCCCTGGAAGAAGCGGGCCTCGGGCATCGTCGGGTTCTCGGGAAGCACCTGGTGGTATGGCGTCTCCGCCTCGATGCCGAAGTAGTCCCACAACGACGCCCAGAACCCGTGCAGGTCGGTGACCGACCACTCCCACAGGTCGTGGTAGCCGCCGAAGCGGTGTCCGCGCGCGGCGAGCCAGCGCATGTAGTCGGCCAGCCTCGAAGTGGTGCGATCCTCTGCGGTCGGTTCGCGGAGGATGTCGCCCAGCTGCACGGTCACTGCGAACGACCGGATCAGTCGAAGACGATCAGGCCGCGCACGTTCTTGCCGTCGCGCATGTCCTGGTATCCCTGGTTCACGTCCTCGAGCTCGTACTTGCGGGTGACGAGCTCGTCCAGCTTCAGGTGGCCCTCGCCGTAGAGGGTGAGGAGCTTGGGGATGTCGGCCCTCGGGTTCGCAGAGCCGAAGAGAGACCCGTGCAGCTGCTTTTGGAACAAGGTGAGCAGGTGGAGGTTCAACTTCACGTCCATCTGTGACATCGGGGCGATCGCGGTGACCACCGCGCGGCCGTCCTTGGACACGATGTCGAGCATCGGCGCGATCATCTCGCCGTCGGCGGTGCCGACCGTGAGGATCGCCTTGTCGGCCATGCGGCCCCAGGTGAGCTCGGTGACGAGCGACTGCGCGGCCTCCAGGTCGGGCGCCGTGTGGGTGGCGCCGAACGCCATCGCCTGCTCCCGCTTGAAGGCCACCGGATCGACGGCCACGATGTGGCGGGCTCCGGCGATGCGTGCGCCCTGCACGGCATTCACGCCGACGCCGCCGGTGCCGATGACCACCACCGTCTCGCCGGGCTGCACGTCGGCCGAGTAGACGGCGGTGCCCCAGCCGGTGGTCACGCCGCAGCCGACGAGGGCGGCGACCTCCAATGGCACCGACTCGTCGATCTTCACCACCGACGACTCGTGGACGACGCTATAGGGGCAGAAGGTGCCGAGCAAGCACATCGTGCCGAGCCCTTTGCCCTTCGCGCTGAACCGGTGCACCCCGTCGGCGATCGGCAGACCGGCGAGCAGGTGCATGCCGAGATCGCACAGGTTCTGGCGGCCGGTCGAGCAGAAGTGGCAGCGGCCGCACGCCGGGATGAAGCTGAGGACGACGTGGTCGCCTTCCTTCACGCTCGTCACGCCGGGGCCGACCGCCTCGACGACCCCTGCCCCCTCGTGGCCGCCGATCACCGGCAGCGCGATGGGGATGTCGCCGGTCACGAGGTGCTCGTCGGAGTGGCAAAGTCCCGAGGCAGCGAGCTTGACCTTCACCTCGCCGGCGACCGGCTCGCCCAGGTCGACCTCTTCGATGCTCCAGGGCTCTCCAACGTTCCAGAGGACGGCTGCTTGCGTCTTCAACGGTCCCTCCTGCTTCTCAAGCGTTCACGAGCCGGGTGTGCCGACGATGCACTGATCGGCACTGATCGTGCACTGAAGGTGCGCCCACGGGACGGCCGCAACTTATCACCGGGCCGACGCGACGGGTCATGCCCGCTCGAGCACGGTGACCACTCCTTCGTCCCCGTCGACGCGGACGAGGTCCCCGGTGCGGATCTTCTGGGTGGCCGAGCCGGTGCCGACCACGGCGGGCATGCCGTACTCGCGCGCCACGATCGCGGCGTGCGACATGATCCCGCCGATGTCGGAGACCGCTGCCTTGATCTTGCCGAAGACCGGGCCCCAGCTCGGGGCGGTCACCGGGCAGACGAGGACCTCGCCGGACTGGATCTGGCCGATGTCGTTCACGTTCATGAGCACTCGGGCCCGGCCCTCGACCACGCCGCCGGATGCGGCGAACCCGGAGACCTCGTCGTCGGGCATCTCGGCGGCCCGCGCCCAGCCGGTGATCGTCTCGCCGGTGATCCCCCACAGCATCTTCACCGCCGGGTCGTTCAGCGCCTCGGGCACGGGGCCGAGCGCCGGCGGCGCCGACCAGGTCGCCAGCACCTCGAGCATGGCCTTGCGTTCCGCGACGAGCGGCTCGAGGTAGCTCGCCCCCACCGGCTCGCCGCCAGCAGCCCACGCGAGCATCACGTCGGCGAGCGCCTGGTCGACCTCGTAGTGCTGGAGGTGGAAGACGTCCTCGGCGTCGTCGAGGAGGCCGAAGCGCTCGAGGAGCCCCCCGAACTCGCGGATCTTGGCGAAGAACTGGGTGGTGAACCAGTGCTCGCAGTAGAACTTGTGCTCCTCGACGTAGGGGAACACGAGCCGGCACAGGCCGAGCATCTGGTCGAAGGCGCCCTTCTCCTCGTCGGTCTCGAGGAGGTCGCGATAGCGCTGCGCCACCTCTTCGCGCTCGACCCGGAGCCGTTCGATCGGACGGGAGAGGTCCTCGCCGGCACGCACCTTGGCGACGTACCTGCCGAGCGCGGAGAAGGGGACCGCCGGGTTGTCCTTCCAGCTGCGATGGTGATGGTAGAACCCGTCACCCGTCGAGACGTAGAACCAGGGGACAGACGACTGCTCGTACTCTGCGAGCCACTTCTTGCCGGCTTCGCCCGCGCGCTCGAGCGCCGCCATCACGGCCGAGACGTCGTCGGCTTCCACGAAGGCTTCGTCCACCCCGAGCTCGACGGCCACCTTGGCGAGGCGCTTGAGCTCCTCGTCGGGCCGGTACATGATCACGTCGATCCCGGCGACCATCCTGGCGACCGACTGGGACTGGATCTCGGGGAAGGTCTTCTGGAGGAACTCGAAGAAGACCACGTAGGCGCCGTAGCCGAGCATGAGGAGCTCGGTGTGGTGGTTCCACATCTTCGAGTACAGGTCGATGCAGCGGTGGTACCGCTCACGCACGAGGTGGTTCGAGGCGTAGCCGCGGCCCTCGGTCACGACCGAGATGTCTTCGAACTCGCCGAGCTCGGGAACCTCGATCGCCTCGAGCTCGGCGATGAGCGCCTTCACCCGTTCCTGCCACTCGCCGTAGAGCCGGTCCCAGTGCTCGTAGTAGTAGCCGGCTCGCTCCTGGAACACGGCGAGACGCCGGCCGATCTCCTCTGGATCGGTCACCGGGTTCGCCGTGATGTAGACGCGGCCGTTCACGATCCGGTACTCGATGCCGAGCGTCGTAGGAAAGACGAAGATCCGGGCGGTGTTGGCACCGATCGCGGTGTAGGGGATCTCCGAGGTGATCCCGTCGAACGCCGGGATGGGCTCGGGGAAGTGCATCGAGTTGTAGAACCAGAACTTCTCGTCGTCGCCGGGCTGGAACCTCGTGAAGAACGGGTACATCGACCGCCAGTTCTCCGCGCCGGGCACGTCCCCCACCGCTGAAGGAAGAGGGAACGGGCCCTTCCTCTCACTTGCCATTTCGGGCTCCTTCTTCTATCTCGTCGATCGATCGGAGGCATCAGCCTTGCACATATCGATCGAACCGAGTCAGGCTGGCACCGGACAAGGAGGCAACGTGCAGCTGCGTGACGACCGCGCCGTGATCCGGGACCTCGTCGAAGACTGGGCGATCTGGCGCGACGCGATGATCTGGGACCGCTTCAGGCAGATCTGGCATCAGCCCGGCCGCATGAACGCCACGTGGTTCCAAGGAACGGCGGACGACTTCATCGAGGTGAGCCGTGAGGGCGTGGCCCGGGGGGTGAGCATCTTGCACTTCCTCGGCGGTTTCACGGCGGACGTCGCCGGCACGCTGGCGATCGCCCAGACCAAGATGACCATCTCCCAGCGCGCGGTCGTCGAAGGTGTCGAGTGCGACGTGACCTGCACGGGACGTTTCTACGACTTCTTCTCGGTCCGCGACGGCCGCTGGGGACTGGTCGAGCGCCAGCCCATCTACGAGAAGGATCGGATCGACCCGGTGGAGCCCGCCGCCCGTCCCGAGCTCGACCGCGAGCTCCTCGACCGCTTCCCTGTGGGCTACCGGCATCTCGCCTACCTCCAGACGCGCATCGGCTACACCGTGAAGCCAGACATGCCCGGGCTGAACGGCCCCGAGGTCGAACGGCTCTACTCCCGAGGGGAGAGCTGGCTCGCAGGCGACGAGACCGTGGCCGGCGCCTGAGATGCTCGCCGCACTGCTCACGAGCTACCACCAGCCGCTCGAGCTCATCGAGCGTCCCGCGCCCGAGCCCGTCCGCCCCTCGGACGTGGTGGTGAGGATCGGGGGGGCGGGGGTCTGCGCGACCGACGTCCACGCGATCGAGGGATGGATGCAAGAGGCCGGGTTGCACCCGCCGCGCGTGCTCGGTCACGAGAACGCCGGATGGGTGGAAGCCGTCGGCGACGGCGTGTCGACCGTCCGAGCGGGAGACCCGGTCGTCGTCTATCCCGCGTACAGCTGCGGCCTGTGCCTTGCGTGTCGGCGTGGCCAGGACATGCAGTGCGTGAACGGGCAGTTCATCGGGCTCACGGTCGACGGCGGGTTCGCCGAGTACCTCCTCACCTCGGAGCGCTCGCTCTTGAAACTGGCCGCGGGCATGGACCCTGCGGAGGTGGCGCCGCACGCCGACGCGGGCATCACCGCCTATCACGCGGTGCGCAAGGTGTGCCATCTCGCGCGTCCGGGATCGGTCGCCGTCGTCATCGGGATCGGCGGGGTCGGCCACATCGGTCTCCAGCTCTTGAAAGAGCTCGGGGCGAGCACGATCGTCGCGGTCGACGCCAGCGAGCGCGGCCGCGCGCTCGCCGCGGAGCTGGGCGCCGACCACGTCGTCGGCGCGGGACAGGCCGCAGAGGCGGCGCGCGACTTGACCGGGGGCCGCGGCGCCGACCTGGTCATCGACTTCGTGGGCGCGGACTCGACGCATGCCGACTCGCTCGCCGCCCTTTCCCGCGGCGGCACCTACTCCGTCGTCGGCTACGGCGGGACGGTGCAGGCGCCGTCGGTGCGCCTCGTGAACAGCGAGCACTCGATCGTCGCGAACCTGGTCGGGACCTGGCCGGACCTCTACGAGCTCCTCGAGCTGCACGCGGCCGGCAAGCTGTCCCTTCGTACGCAGCGCCACCGGCTCGACGAGGTGAACGAGGTCCTCGAGGCGCTACGCCAAGGAGAGGTCTTCGGGCGCGCGGTCCTCGTGCCGGCCTGAGATGTCCCACCGCGCGCGCCACGCGCCAGGCGCTCATGCGCGCCGCGCGCGCCGCGCGCGCTGCGGGGCCGAAGGAAACTGTTGCGCGGGTGGCAGTGCCATGGGATGATCCGCGGCACGGCCGTCGTGCGAAGCGAACCTCGGGGGGAACTGCCATGTCGGAACATCGGGCTCCTTTCCCGTTGCCCTCGGAGATCGCCGATGCACCCGGCGCCGAACAGTGGGCGTCGATGTACGCGCCGTTCTCGCGCTTTCAGCCCGAAGACGACGCGAAGTTCTGGTTCTACAACGCCACCCACTACCCCGAGCCCGTCCCCGCGTTCGACGGGCTCAGCGCCGAGGTCGCCTACTCGGCGATCGGCGCGAACACGGCGCGCATCTTCGTATTCCCCGCGACGCTCGGCATCGAGTACCGGATCGTGAACGGTCGGGTCTACCTCGCGGCGAACCCGGTGACCGACCCCGCGGAGATCGGCCGGCGACTCGAGATCTTCCAGCGCCGTGCGGGCTACTACTACGAGCACTGGGACCGTCTCTATGCCGAGTGGAAGCAGCGCATGCAGGCAGTGATCGACGAGCTCGAGGCGATCGAGGTCCCCGAGCTCGGCGAGTTCGACGAGGAGGAGGTCGTCACCTCGGGCCGGGGGTTCGCGACGAACCACCTCGTACGCGAGCGGTACCACCGCGTGATCGACCTGTACTCGATCGTGTGGAACCACCACATCGAGTTCGTGATGCTGGCGTTCGGTGCGTACGTCGTGTTCTCCGAGTTCGTCACCGCGGCGTTCCCCGAGATCCCCGAGCAGACAGTCGCCCGCATGGTCGCGGGCATCGACGTGATCATGTACCGGCCCGACGAGGAACTGAAGCGCCTGGCGCGCCTGGCCGTCGAGCTCGGGGTCGACGACCTGCTCACCGACGACTCGGAGCCCACGACCGTGTTCGCCCAGGTCGCCGAGCGGGGCGACGCGGGTACCGCCTGGCTCGCCGAGTGGGAGAAGAGCTCGATCCCGTGGTTCCACGTCTCGACCGGCGACGGCATGTACCACCACCACCGCAGCTGGCGGGACGACCCCAGGGTGCCGCTCGCCGGGCTCTCGCGCTACGTCGAGCGGGTGCGCGCCGGGGAGGACCTGCGTCGCCCGACCGAGCGACTGAAAGAGGAGCGAGAGGAGGTGGCCAACCGCTACCGCGCGCTGCTCTCGAGCGACCAAGAGCGGGCCGCGTTCGACCAGATGCTCGGCCTCTGCCGGACGACCTTCCCCTACATCGAAGAGCACAAGTTCTTCTGCGAGCACTGGTTCGTGACCCAGTTCTTCGCCAAGATCCGCGAGTTCGGCAAGCTCCTGGTGCGCTTCGGGGTGCTCGAGGACGCCGAGGACGTGTTCCAGCTCCAGCACCACGAGGTCGAGCAGCAGCTCGCGAACGTGATGCTCGCCTGGGCGGCCGGGTCGGCACCCGTGGGCACCGACGCCGTGAAGGCGCTCGTCGCCGAGCGTAAGGCCATGCTCGAGGTGCTCGCGACCTGGCCCGCACCGCCGGCGCTCGGGCCGGTGCCCGAGGCGCTGAACGACCCGGCCGTGAAGCTCCTGTGGGGTATCACCTCGGACACCATCCGCACGTGGGTGGAGGCCGCGGACTCGAGCTCGGCGCAGGTCCAGGGTCTCGCCGCCTCACCGGGTGTCGTCGAAGGCGTGGCGCGCGTCCTCATGAGCGTGAACGAGATCGACCAGATCGAAGGGGGCGAGATCCTCGTCTGCCCGGTGACCAGCCCGAGCTGGGGGCCCGTGTTCGGCAAGATCAAGGCTGCGGTCTCCGACAGCGGCGGCATGATGTCGCACGCGGCGATCGTGGCGCGAGAGTACGGGATGCCGGCCGTCGTCGGCACCGGCTCGGCCACCAGGCGGATCAAGACCGGCGATCGTCTCCGAGTGGACGGCGATCGCGGGCTCGTAGTTATCTTGTCCTGACCGCGCCGAGGGATGCCGCCGGTCGCACGCAGGGACACACACGTCGCAAGGGGGAGACCGCGCGCCATGGGAAAGTCGTCATGAGCGACCTCGTCATCTCGCTCGACACAGTGGGACGCGACGACGTCGCGCTCGTGGGCGGGAAAGGGGCGAGCCTCGGTGAGATGGTGCGCCTCGGGCTGCCCGTGCCACCCGGCTACGTCGTGACGACCACGGCGTTTCGCGAGGTGCTCGCCGAGATCGATGCCGAGCGGCGTTTCACGGCGACGATCGCCGGCGTGGACCCCCAGGACCACAGGGGGGTCGAGATGGCGACGGCGCCGCTGCGCGAGGCGATCACGACGCGGCCGCTCCCGCCAGCCATCGAAGCGGGCCTCCTCGAGCACTACCGGCGCCTCGACGGCGACCACACGCCGAGGCCGGTCGCGGTGCGCTCGAGCGCCACGGGCGAGGATGCCGCCGACGCGAGCTTTGCCGGGCTCCAGGACACCCACCTGTGGGTGCGAGACGAGACCTCGCTGGTCGACTGCCTCCGAGCGTGCTGGGCCAGCCTCTTCTCCGTCGAGGCGGTGTGCTACCGCCTCCAGCGCCACATCGCCGAGGAGGACGCCGCGATGGCCGTGGTCGTCCAGCAGATGGTCGAGGCCCGGAGCTCGGGCGTCATGTTCACGCGCTCTCCGAGCACCGGCGACCGTTCCGTCGTCGCCATCGAGTCGGCCTGGGGCCTTGGCTCGGCGATCGTCGGCGGTGAGGTGACGCCGGACTCCTTCACGTTGAGCAAGGTGACCGGCGAGGTGGTCCGTCGCCGCATCTCGGACAAGCTGCGCCGCCACGTGCCCGACCGCGTGGGCGGCGGGGTGCTCGACGAGGAGGTCCCCCCCGACCTGCGCGCGGTGCCGAGCGTCAGCGACGAGGAGCTCGCCCGGCTCCTCTCGCTCGCGCGCACCTTGGAGGCGCACTACGGGCGCGCGCAGGATGTCGAGTGGGCGGTCGCCGCCGACCCGGCGTCGGGCGACGGGCTGTACCTGCTCCAGAGCCGGCCCGAGACGGCATGGGCGAAGCAGTCGGCGGAGCCGATCGCTGCGCCCAAGGCTCGGGCCTTCGACCACGTCATCGAGGCGATGGGACGCGCATGAGCACGGCACGAGAGGGCCGGGGGTGAACCTGACGCGTGAGGACGTCGAGGACATCTTGAAGCTCCTCGACTCGACCGCGTACGACGAGCTGCACCTCGAGACCGACCGCTTCGCGCTGCGCCTGCGGCGCGGGGTGGGCGGATGGACGCAGGAGCACGAAGCCCGCGGCGAGGTGCGCCTCGTCGAGTCTGCCTCGGGCGCCGGCGCACCCGACGAAGAGGCGCTCGACGACCTGCCCGACGACGGCACGGCCGATGCCGGACCGGCCGATGCCGGACCGGCCGATGCCGCACCGGCCGATGCCGGACCGGCGCGCGAGGGGCTCGTGGCGGTCCGCGCGCCGCTCCCTGGCGTCTTCTACCGCGCCCCCAAGCCCGGGGAGCCGCCCTTCGTCGAGGCGGGTGACCATGTGGAGCCCGAGACGGTCGTGGCCATCTTGGAGACGATGAAGCTCATGAACCCGGTGCGCGCGGGTGCCGCGGGCACCGTGGTCGACTTCGCAGTCGCCAACAACGAGCCCGCCGACCTCGGCGCGGTGCTGCTGTGGCTCGCGCCGGACGCGCCGGACGCGCTGGACGCGCCGGCACCGGGCAAGCCGTGAGGATCCGCCGCCTGCTCGTCGCCAACCGCGGGGAGATCGCCATGCGCATCCTGCGTACGTGCGAGCGACTGGGCATCGAGACCGTCCTCGCCGCGTCCGATGCCGACCTCGAATCCCCTGCGGCTCGGCGCGCCGACCGGGTGGTGCGCCTCGGGCCAGCGCTCCCCCAGACGAGCTACCTTTCCGTCGAGGCGGTGGTGCGCGCGGCGCTCACGTCGGGGGCGAACGCGGTCCATCCCGGCTACGGCTTCTTGTCGGAGAACCCGGCCCTCGCCGATGCCTGTGCGCGAGCCGGCCTCCTCTTCGTCGGGCCTGCCGCCCAGCACCTACGCGCGCTCGGCGACAAGCTGCAGGCACGCGAGGCCGCGATCGCCGCCGGGCTCCCGATCCTCCCTGGCGGCGAGGTCACGAGCCCGACGGAGGCCGAGGCGATGCTCGAGCACACCGGCCTGCCGGTCCTCGTGAAGGCCGTCGGGGGCGGCGGCGGGCGCGGGATGCGCCTCGTCACGGACACCGCCGCACTCCCCCACGCCCTCGAGCTCTCGATGGCGGAGGCCGGCGGGGCGTTCGGCAACAGCCGCGTCTACCTCGAGCGCTATGTCGCGCGGGGGCGCCACGTCGAGGTGCAGCTCCTCGCGGACGGCGAGCGGGTCCTGCACATCGGCGAGCGGGACTGCTCGGTCCAGCGCCGCTATCAAAAGCTCGTCGAGGAGGCACCCGGCGCGGGCCTCCCCGACGACCTGCGATCGGCCATGCACGACGCGGCGGTCCGGCTCGGCCGGCACCTCGGCTACCGCAGCCTCGGCACCGTCGAGTTCCTGGTCGACGTCGACCGCGCCACGTTCTCCTTCCTCGAGGTGAACCCCCGGATCCAGGTGGAGCATCCGGTGACCGAGGCGACGAGCGGGCTCGACCTCGTCGCCGCGCAGCTCTACGTCGCAGAGGGGCGCCCCCTCACGCTCCGTCAGGACGACGTCGTGCTCACCGGCCATGCCATCGAGTGCCGGATCAACGCCGAGGACCCCGACCGTGACTTCGCCCCGGGCCCCGGGAAGATCACGAACCTGCGGCTCCCCGCCGGCGAGGGCATCCGGGTGGACACGGCCGTCCAGCGCGGCTCGGTGGTGCCGCCCTACTACGACTCGCTGGTCGCCAAGCTCATCGCCTGGGGGCCGGACCGGCAGGCAGCGCTCGATCGGCTCGCCGGGGCGCTCGACCGCTTCGTCGTCGAGGGCGTGCCCACGACCATCCCCTTGCACCGCCGCCTCGTGGCCGACGCCGAGCTGCGCGCCGGCGGCGTCGACACCGGCTGGCTCGGCCGGCTCCTCGGAGCCGACGCCACTGCCCCCGTGGAGGTGACCACCAATGGCTGAAGTCCGCCTCGTGGACGTCTCGATCCGAGACGGCAACCAGTGCCTTTGGAGCGCCACCGGCCTCCGGACGCCCCAGATCCTGCAGGCCGCGCCACTGCTCGAGCGTGTCGGCTACCACGCCCTCGACTACATCTCGTCCACGTTCATGGGGATCGCGGTGCGCATGCACCAGGAGAACCCCTGGGAGCGCATCCGTCTCACCCGGGCCGCGGCGCCGACGACGCATCTGCAGTTCATCGGGACCGGCTTCCGGTTCATCTCCTGGGAAGAGTCCAGCCAGGAGCTCATGCAGCTCATCTACGACCGCCTCGTCATGGCGGGCATCTCCCGCTTCATCGTGCTCGACCCCATGCACGACGTCGCAGCGATGCGGCGGTCGGCTGCGATGATCAAGCGTGCCGGGGCGCCCGAGGTGATGGGCGCGCTCACCTTCACCCTCAGCCCCGTCCACGACGACGCCTTCTACGCCGGCATCGCGCGGGTGATCGCAGAGGACCGCAATTTCGACCGGGCCTACATCAAGGATCCCACGGGCATGCTCGACCCCGAGCGCGCCCGCACGCTCATCCCCGCGGTCGACGCCGCGCTCGGTGGCAAGCCGCTCGAGCTGCACTCGCACTGCACGATCGGGCTCTCGCCGATCACCTACCCGAGGGCACCCGACTTGGGGGTCGACGTCCTCCACGTGGCACCAGGCCCGCTTTCGAACGGCTCGTCGCTTCCCGACGCCCAACGGGTGGTGGCGAACCTGCGCGAGCTGGGCCACACCGTCGACATCGACGACCGGGCCCTCGGGCTCGTCGCCGGGTACTTCTCCGAGCTGGCCGCGGCCGAGGGCCTGCCTGTCGGGGTGCCCCAGGACTACGACGCCGCGTTCTTGCGCCACCAGGTCGCCGGTGGCGTCCTCACGACGACGCGCCGCCAGCTGCGCGAGGTCGGCCTCGAAGATCGCTTCGACGACGTGATCGACGAGGTCTCGCGTGTCCGTGCCGAGCTCGGCTACCCCATCATGGTGACCCCGTTCCCCCAGATGGTGTGCACGCAGGCGCTCTACAACGTCGTGAGCCCTGCGCGCTACGAGAACGTCCCCGACGAGGTGATCCGCTACGTGCTCGCCCGCTTCGGCCGCCCGACCTCTCCGGTCGACCCCGGCGTGATGGACAAGATCCTCTCGCGCCCTCGCGCCAGGGAGCTCGAGGCCGAGCCGCCGCCACCGTCGGTCGCCGAGCTGCGACGCCGCTTCCCCGGGGTCGGCGACGAGGAGCTCATCCTGCGCGCCACGATGCCGGGCGCCCATGTCGACGCGATGGTGGCGGCGCGACCTGCCGCACGGCACTACAACCCAGAGCTCCGCCCGGTGCTCGCCCTGCTCGACGAGCTCGGCCGCCGCCCGGCGATGACCGAGCTCGCGATCGACCGACCTGGGATGCGGCTGCACCTTCGCGGCCGTGCAGACGACCTCGAGGTGGCCCATGCCCGCTGACCCCGCTGCTCCCGCTGCTCCCGCTGCTCCCGCTGCTCCCGCTGCTCCCGCTGCGACGCCGGCTGGCGCCGCCGGCTTCGCAGGGACGCCCGGTGCCCACGACCCCGAGGCCGTCTCGCGCCTGCGCGAGCTGCGAGCGTTCCTGCTCGACCTCGACGGCACCTTGGTGCTCGGCGACCGGCGGAACCACGGGCTCACGCCCCTCCCCGGCGCTCTCGAGCTCGTCGACGCGCTCCATCGTGACGGCGTCGCGGTGGGAGTCCTCACCAACGGGACCGCACGGCCACCGGCTGCGCAGGCGGCGGTCCTGCGCAGCATCGGCTTCGACCTCGCCGACGACGCGGTGCTGACGCCGGCGTCATCCGCCGCCGAGGTCTGCGTGCGGGCAGGCCACGAGCGGGTGATGGTGCTCGGCGGCGACGGGGTCAGCGGTCCGCTCGTCGACGCGGGCATCGAGGTGCTCCCCCCCGAAGGGCACCCGAAGGTCGACGCGGTGTTCGTCGGCTGGTTCCGTGAGTTCGGCATGGACCACCTCGAAGCGGCCGCCAACGCCGTGTGGGACGGCGCCGCCTTCTACAGCGCCAGCCAGTCGCTGTTCTTCGCCAGTGCGGAGGGCAGGGCCATCGGCACCTCGCGCGCCATCTGCGCGGTCATCAAGGACCTGACCGGCGTGCGCCCGACGATCGTGGGCAAGCCCTCGCGCCACGCGCTGCGTACCGCGCTGCACCGGCTCGGCGTCCGGCCACGCGAGCTCGCCGTGGTCGGAGACGACCCCGAGCTCGAGGTGCCCATGGCGCGCAGGGGCGGTGCGTTCGCGGTCGCAGTGAACTCGGGAACGGGCCACGCAGGCTCCTTCGACCACCTCGGCGCGGCACGCCGGCCCCACCTCATCGTCGACGGGGTCGACGCCCTGCTGGCCCTCTACCGCTCGGCCGGCTGAGGGCCCGTCGAGCCGGCGACGTCGAGGCGGCGCAGCCACTGCTCGCTCGCCGAGGTCACGAACGCCGGCACGCCGAGCTCGGCGAGGAGCTCGCCGGCGGCGGCCATCTCGTCAGCACGGCGGTGCGCGTGTCGGACGCTCCCGTCCTCGAGCCGGTCGACGAGCGCCGCGTCGGCCGCGATCAGCTCCTGGCGCAGGTGGTCGCGCATCCAGTCCTCGAGGCCGGCCGCCCGGGCCGCGGCGAGGGCCTCGACGACGGCGGCGCCCATCCCCTTGTAGAAGACGCTGCGCAAGAGCTTTCGCTGCGCCGCGGCACCCGGCGGACCCTCGATGACCGACACGGTGGTCCCGAGCGCGCCCACGAAGTCGGCCCAGCGGGCGGCACCGGGCCCCGAGACGAGCATCGGAGTGCGGATCCCGCGCCCGGGCACCGTCGACATGAGCGCCACGTCGGCGAAGACGACGCTGGCCGGCTCGGCGAGCTCGGCGAGGCGGCGCTTGACGGCGGGTGCCGCAGTGTTCACGTCTGCCCACAGCGTCCCGGGGGCCGCGCCAGAAAGGCCCGCACGCAGCGCCGGCTCGGCATCGTGGGCGCTGTTCGCGCTGAGAACCATCGCGGCGCCCTCGACCGCGTCGGCCTCGCTCGCCCGGTCCACGGCGCCCGGCGGCGCGGCGCGGTCGGGCCGCGGGTCGTAGCCGGTGACCTGGGCGCCGGCAGCCACGAGGTCGCGGGCGATCTCCCCGCCCGCCTCCCCGAGCCCGAGCACGGCAATGCGCACGCGGCGCCTAGGCCTGCTCGGCGAGCTGGCGCTCCAGGTCGCCGAGCACCCGGTAACAGCTGAGGACCTGCGCGATGGACGAGTTCGGCTCCCGGCCCTCGGTGATGGCGGCGACGAACTCGCGGTCCTGCAGCTCGATCCCGTTCATCGAGACGTCCACGTTGGAGACGTCGATGGGCTTCTCGTAGCCGTCGAACAGGTCGTCGTAGCGTGCGAGGTAGGTGCCGTTGTCGCAGATGTAGCGGAAGACGCTGCCGAGGGGCCCGTCGTTGTTGAAGCTGAGCGACAGCGTGCACACCTTGCCGCCGGTCGTGAGCAGCTGGATGGACATGTCCATCGCGATGCCGAGCTCGGGGTGGATCGGCCCCTGGACGGCGTGCGCGACCTTCACCTGCTCGCCGGTCTGGTACCCGAACAGGTCGACGGTGTGCGCGGCGTGGTGCCAGAGCAGATGGTCCGTCCAGCTCCGAGGCTGGCCCAGGGCGTTCATGTTGGTGCGGCGGAAGAAGTAGGTCTGGACGTCCATCTGCTGGATCGACAGCTCCCCCGCCTCGATGCGCTTGTGGACCCACTGGTGAGACGGGTTGAAGCGCCGGGTGTGGCCACCCATGCAGACCACGCCGGTCTCGCGTTGGACCTTGTCGATCGCTTCGGCGTCCTTCCAGCTGTCGGCGACGGGGATCTCGACCTGGACGTGCTTGCCGGCGCGCATGGCGGCGATCGCCTGCTCGGCGTGCATCTGGGTCGGCGTGCACAGGATCACGGCGTCCACGTCGTCCCTCGCGAGCGCCTCGGCGAGGTCGGTCGTCACGTGACCGATCCCGTACTTCTCGGCGACTTGCCGGGTGGGCTCGAGGCGGCGTCCGACGAGCGAGGTCACCTCGACCCCATCGATAGTGGCCAGCCCGTCGAGGTGCTTGATCCCGAAGGCGCCGGCTCCGGCGAGGGCGATGCGCATGGCGGCTCCTAGTTCGTGGGCTCGAGCACGATATGCCCGAGCGCGGTGTTCGAGGTGGGTACGTGGTAGAAGCGGTAGAGCTCCCGGACGTGCTCGCCGAGCGCCCCCCGCATCACCAGCCACATGACGAGCTCGATCGCCTCGGACCCGGCCTCCCGGACGTAGTCGATGTGCGGGAGCTTGCGGAGCGCCTCGGGGTCCGCCGTGAGGCGGTCCAAGAAGGCGGTGTCGAACTCTTTGTTGATGAGCCCGGCTCGTGGGCCCTGCAGCTGGTGGCTCATCCCGCCGGTGCCCCAGACCTGGACGTCGAGGTCCTCGGGGAAGCTCTCTATGGCCCGGCGGATCGCTTGGCCCAGCATGTAGCACCGGTTGCCCGTCGGCGGCGGGAACTGCACCACGTTGACGGCCAAGGGGATGATCTTGGTCGGCCACGCCTCGGGCTGGCCGAACATGAGGGTGAGCGGCACGGTGAGGCCGTGGTCGACGTCCAGCTTGTTGATGATGGTCATGTCGAACTCGTCGAGGATCGTCGACTGGGCGATGTGCCATGCGAGGTCGGCGTGGCCCTCGACCGCGGGCACCGGGCGCGGCCCGTAGCCCTCGTCGGCGATCTCGAAGCGGTCCGCGCAGCCGATCGCGAAGGTCGGGATCAGCTCCAAGGAGAACGCGGATGCGTGGTCGTTGTAGACGAGCACGATGGCGTCGGGCATGTGCTCGGCGAGCCACTTCTTCGTCCAGTCGAACCCGGCGAAGACCGGCCGCCAGTAGTCCTCATCGGCTCGTCCCTGGTCCCAGGCGGCAGCGATGGCGGGGACGTGGCTCGACGTCAGCCCGGCGGTGATCCTGGCCATCTCAGCGGCCCTCCTTCTTCGAGCGGTTCCCCTCGATCGAGCGGCCGCCGTGCAGCATCATCTCCGCGTACTCCTCCTGGGTCATCCCCGTCATGGTGCCCGCGGCGTACTGGTAGCTCTTGCCGTCGGTCGAGAAGATCTTGGCGAGGAAGTAGATGTTGCCCCCCTCGGCGATGCACGCGTTGTAGTCGCGTGCGAGGACTGCCTGCTTCTGGGCCTCGGACATCGGCCATTCGTCGAGGTAGGCGCGCTCGTCCGCCTTGAAGCGCTCGCGGTTCTCGGGCTTCATGAGGCTCATGCAGAACTGGTTCAGCCAGTAGCCCTTCCGGGAGCGCTGCGCGGTGAACAGCGTCGTCCCGGGGATGTCGTCGTACTCTGACAGGTCGCTCACTCGTGGCCTCCCCTGGCTCATCCCGCCCAGTACAGGCGGGTCGGGTTGTCGACGAGGAGCTTGTGGCGCAGCTCCTCGGTCGTGGCGATCCGTGGCACGAAGTCCACGATCTTGCCGTCGTCGGGCATGTGGCTCTTCAGGTTCGGGTGCGGCCAGTCGGTGCCGTAGAGCACCCGGTCGGGGAACCGCTCGACGAGATGGCGGGCGAACGGCACCACGTCGTCGTAGGGCGGGCCCGACACGGTGAGGCGCTCGGGGCAGGTCACCTTCGACCAGTACTGCGGGTGCTCCTCCATGAGGCGCACGAACAGCCCGAACTCGGGGCCGTCGACTGGCTTGGTCACGTCGGGGCGCCCCATGTGGTCCACGACGACCGGCGTCGGCAGCGAGGTGAAGAAGTCCCAACGCTGCGCGAGGTCCTGTGCCTCGAAGTAGATCACCACGTGCCAGCCGAGCGCTGCGATCCGCTCGACGATCGGCAGGTAGTAGGCGTCGGGCTTGGGATCGACCAGGCGGCGCACGAAATTGAAGCGCACGCCGCGCACGCCGGCCTCGTGCAGCTCAGCGAGGGCCGCGTCGCTCACGTCCGGGCGCACCGTCGCGACCCCCCTGGCCCGGCCGTCTGCGGCGACGAGGGCGTCGACCATTGCCCGGTTGTCGGCGCCGTGGCAGGTCGCCTGCACGATCACGTTCCGCTCGTAGCCGAGGAAGTCACGCAGCGCGAACAGCTTGTCCTTGCCCGCGTCGCACGGCGTGTACTTGCGCTCGGGCGCGTAGGGAAAGACGTCGCCGGGGCCGAAGATGTGGCAGTGGGCGTCGACCGAGCCGGGCGGCAGCTGGTAGGTGGGCTTCGACGGGTTCGGATCGAAGCAGAGCCAGTCGGGGTCCATCTCGAAGGCGCTCACGCTAGCGTCCCTGCGCCCTCAGGATCGCGTCGAGCCTCGGGTAGACCCGCCGGGCATTGCCCGAGAAGACGGCCTCTTTGTGCTCGTCGGGCACGTCCAACGCGTCGACGTAGCGACGGGTGTCGTCGAAGTAGTGCCCGGTCTGCGGATCGATGCCCCGCACCGCTCCCACCATCTCGGAGCCGAAGACGATGTTTCGGTGGTCGATCACCTCGAAGAGCAGGTCGATCCCCGCCTGGTGATAGACGCAGGTGTCGAAGAAGACGTTGCCCATCACGTGCTCGGCGAGCGGCGGGCGCTTCAACATGTCGGCCAGGCCGCGGTAGCGGCCCCAGTGGTAGGGCACGGCACCACCGCCGTGGGGGATGACGAAGCGCAGCGTCGGGAAGTCCGCGAACAGGTCGCCTTGGATGAACTGCATGAAGGCGGTGGTGTCGGCGTTCAGGTAGTGAGCGCCGGTCGCGTGGAAGTTCGGGTTGCAGCTCGCCGAGACGTGGATCATGGCCGGGACGTCCAGCTCGACCATCTTGTCGTAGAACGGGTACCACGCCTTGTCGGTGAGCGGGGGCGAGGTCCAGTTGCCACCGCTCGGGTCGGGGTTCAGGTTGCAGCCGACGAAGCCGAGCTCGTTCACGCAACGCTCGAGCTCGGCGATCGAACCGGCGATCGGGACGCCGGGCGACTGGGGCAGCTGGCAGACCCCGACGTAGGTCTGCGGGTACAGGTCGACCACCCGCTTGATCAGGTTGTTGCACACCCGGGCCCACGCCAGGCTCACCTGCTCGTCGCCCACGTGGTGGGCCATCGCGGAGGCCCTGGGTGAGAAGATCGTGACGTCCGTGCCCCGCTCGGCGAGGAGCCGGAGCTGGTTGGCCTCGAGCGACTCGCGGATCTCGTCGTCGGAGATCGCGGGGTACTCGGGGGGCGAGCCACCCGCCTCGAAGGCCTCCTTCTGGGCCTGGCGCCACATGTCGTGCTGCGCCGGCGCCGTGGTGTAGTGCCCGTGGCAGTCGATGATCACCGCGTGGTCCTCCCTCTCGCCTCTGTGGCCGCCACCTGCGCTGCCGCGCGCTCGTGCCTCACGAGCCTCCCCACACCGAGGCCGGCACGAGTACCTCGCCGCGCATCAACAGGCGCGCCGTGCGCAGCAGCGCGGCACGCTCGACGACCACGTCGTCGCCTTCGAGGCGGACGTCCATCGAGACGGTGAAGAACCCGGTCGGGTGCTCGATGTCGAGGTCCATGGACCCGGTGGTCCGTTCGAGCCCGGCGACCTCGGCCGCGACCGATCCGGGAACCAGGCAGGCAGTGGCGACCGACACCGCGCCGAAGACCCCGATCGCCTCGTGCACGCGGTGCGGGATGAAGGTCCGCGTCGTCACGACGCCGCCGTGCTCGGCGGGCGCCAAGAGGCTCATCTTGGGCACCGTCTTGTCGGTCACGTCGCCGAGGTGCATGAGGGGCCCGGCGGCGAGGCGGACGGCCTCGACCTTGGCGCGCACGGCATCGTTCGCCTCGATCTCCGCCGGTGGCTCGTAGCCGGAGAGCCCCAGGTCGGCGGCCTTCATGCAGACGACCGGCATGCCGTTGTCGATGCAGGTCACCCGGACGCCCTCGATCTCGTCGACGGGGCTCTTGGTCGGCAAGAGCGCCCCGCACGAGGAGCCGGCGACGTCGAGGAAGTCGATCGGGATGGGCGCGTGCGTGCCGGGCACGCCGTCGATGCGGGCGTCCCCCTCGTAGGTGACCTCGCCGCCAGGGGTGGGCACGTGGGCCACCGCCGCGCTCTGGGTGTTCTCCATCCAGATCCGCACCGGCGTGACCGGGTCGGTAGCCCTGAGCAGTCCCTCCTCGAGGGCGAAGGGCCCGACGCCTGCCAGGATGTTCCCGCAGTTCTGGGTGTCGGAGACCTCGGGGCGGTCGGGCCACACCTGGAGGAAGAGATAGTCGACGTCCGCGTCCGGCCGCTCGGAGGCCTTGACCACCGCCACCTTGGAGGTGAGGGGGTGCGCCCCGCCCATCCCGTCGATCTCCCGGGGGTCGGGCGAGCCCATGGCGGCGAGCAGGACGGCGTCGCGCGTGGCCCGCTCGGAGGGCAGGTCCCCGGCGTGGAAGTAGAGGGCCTTGGAGGTGCCGCCGCGGAGCACCGAGCACCGGATCGGCGTCTGGCTCATCGCTCCCCCCACGATTCGACGTAGGTGAGGCCGCGCTGGGCCAGCTTCTCGCGCATCGAGTAGATGTCGAGGCCGAGCGCTCCCTTGGCCAACAGCTCGCGCCGCTCCGCCTCGCTCGCCTGGCGTGCCCGGGCGCGTTCGAGGACCGCCTCGGCCTCCTCGCGCCGCACCACGACCACGCCGTCGTCGTCGCCGAGCACCACGTCGCCGGGCCGGACGTAGGCACCCGCGCAGACGATCGGCACCTGGACGTTGGCCACCGTCTCCTTCACCGTGCCCTGGGCGAAGACCGCCTTCGACCACACGGGGAACTGCATCGCGGTGAGGTCCGCCACGTCGCGGACCCCGGCGTCGATCACGAGGCCGCGCACGCCGTGGGCCACGAGGCTGGTCGCCAGCAGCTCACCGAAGTACCCGTCCTCGCACGGGCTGGTCGGGGTGACCACGAGGACGTCGCCGGGCTTCGCCTGCTCGACCGCGACGTGGATCATCCAGTTGTCTCCGGGCGCCACCTCGACGGTGAGCGCGTTCCCCGCCACGGTGATCGGCCGGTAGATCGGTCGCAGCCGCGAGGCGAAGAGCCCCTTTCGCCCCTGCGCCTCGTGCACCGTGGCGACACCGAGCTCGCCGAGCGCGTCGACGACACCGAGATCGCTACGCGTGACGTTCTGCACCACGATGGCCATGCTCACCCCATCTCCGGACCCGACACCAGCGCGCGGCGGATGGCGCGATCCGCAGCACTTCGCTCACGCGATCATGGTAACGCCTGCCCCGAACCTCTTGTCAGATCGGCTCCTCGGATCGGGCTCGTCAGATTGGCTCCTCGGATCGGGCTCGTCAGATCGGTTCGTCAGATCGCCGCAGGCCCCAGGACGCCGTCGACGGCGCCTGTAGCATGCTGCGCGCACCGCAAGAGCACACGAGACGGAGGTCCGCCGAATGCCGTCCTACGCCGTGAAGACCCCGCCCCAGCACGGCACGTGGCAGGAGTTCTTGGAGGTCTGGAGGGCAGCCGACCAGATCGACCTGTTCGAGTCGGCATGGACGATGGACCACTTCTATCCGCTCACCCCTCCAGCCGACGGCACGCACCTCGAGAGCTGGACGATGCTCGCCGCGCTCGCCCAGGCGACGACGCGCCTGCGGCTGGGCGCCATGGTCAACGGCATGCACTTCCGCCACCCTGCCGTGACGGCGAACATGGCGGTCACCCTCGACCACATCTCAGGCGGGCGACTCGAGCTCGGGCTCGGCGCGGGGTGGTTCTTCCCCGAGGCCGACGCCTACGGCATCCCGCTCGGGTCTCCGGCGGAGCGCTCGAACCGCTTCGAAGAGGGCGTCGAGGTCATCCACCGCCTCCTCACGCAAGAGACCACCACCTTCAGCGGCCGCTACTACCAGCTCACCGACGCCCGATGCGAGCCCAAGGCGCTCCAGCACCCACGCCCCCCCATCGTGATCGGCGGCAAGGGCCCCATGCGCACGCTGCGGACCGTGGCGCGCTTCGCCGACCACTGGGACATGACGTTCCCCGAGAGCCCCGAGGAGTGGCAGGCGCTCGACGCAGTGCTCGTCGAGCACTGCGCGGCGGTCGGCCGGGACCCTGCGACCATCCGCCGCTCGGTCCACCTCAGCTGGCCGCCCGACGCGGACCCCTCAGCGCTCGCGGACGCGGCACAGACCTTCTTCGCCGTCGGGGTCGACCTCGCCATCTTCTCGATGCGCGGACCGTACCGGGCGGCGCTGCTCGAGCCCCTGGCGACGGCGCTCGCGCGGCGCGCATGAGCGGGCAGGGCGACGACGGGGCGTCCGTCCCCATCGTCCTCGTGCCGGGCCTGCTCGTCACGGCCCGGCTCTATGTCCCCCAGCTGCCGGCGCTCTGGCAGCACGGCCCGGTCATGGTCGCGGACCACACCCGTGACGACACCATGGCCGCGATCGCCCGGCGCGTGCTGGCGCACGCGCCGGCGCGCTTCGCCCTCGCCGGGCTCTCGATGGGCGGCTACATCGCGCTCGAGGTGATGCGCCAGGCGCCCGAACGGGTGCTCGGCCTCGCGCTCCTCGACACCTCGGCGCGACCGGACACCCCGGAGCTGCGGCGACGGCGCCAGGACCAGGTGGAGCTCGCACGCGCCGGGCACCTCGACGAGGTGGTGGCGCAGCAGTTCGACATCCTCGTGCACCGCGACCGCCACGGCGACGAGGCGCTCGCCGACCTCGTGGCGCTGATGGCTGCCGAGACCGGCGTCGAGGCCTTCGCGCGCGAGCAGCAGGCGATCATGTCGCGCGTCGACTCACGCCCGGACCTCGGCGCGATCGGCTGCCCGACGCTGGTGGTGGTCGGCGACGGCGACGAGCTCACCCCGCCGCCCCTCGCCGAGGAGCTGGCGGCGGGGATCCACGGGGCACGCCTGGTGGTGGTACCGGGCTCGGGGCACCTGTCGACCTTGGAACGGCCCGACGAGGTGACCGCCGCGCTCGTCGGATGGGTGGAGTCCCTCAGCAGTTCTCGATGAGCCAGAACCCCTTGCCGCGATCGGCCTCGAGCTTCGCGAGGTTCTCCTCGTGGATCTGGCGCACGCGCGCCGGAGTGATCGCCTCAGCGGGGTCGACCTCTTCGATCGTCAAGCTGGTCTTGTCCTCGTAGAGGTTCTCGCCCTTCAGCCGGCCACGTTCGTCGTAGGGCCAGATGAAGGCCTGGCGGCTGGAGACGTGGTAGGTGCGGTCGTCGTGCTCGACGTCGTAGCCGAGCGCCCGCAGGTCCGCACCTCGAGCCAGCTGGTGGAAGGTGAGCTCGTCCGCGACACCGCCGTCGCCGACCGAGATCAGGTCGTCGGAGTGCCAGAGCACCGCGTCGGCGACGCTGCGGTAGAAGGCGAGGACGCCGTCGATGCCCTCGATCACCGCTGGGTTCGCGCCCCAGGTGACCCGATAGACGGGGTGCTCGACCATCATGTCCGAAGCGACGATCTTGTCGAACTGGCCGGCACCCTCGAGGTGCACGTGGCGCCAGAAGTTCAAAAGGATCGCACGGTGCAGGGGCTTGGCGGTCTCCGCCAACAACGCGGCGGTGGGCTGCATGCAGTCGTTGACTGCCTGCTCGAATCGGTTCATGGGGTGATGCTAGAGCGTCGCGGCCTCAGAGACGAGGGCCTCCGCGCGGGCCCTGCATGCTCGGCCGCAGGACCGGGTCGAAGACCTCGGCGATCGCTTCGGCGCTCCAGCCACCCTCGCGGATGACTTGGACGACCTCGGCGGGCCTCGACCACATCGACAGCTTGTCGCCACCGATGCCGATGCACTGGCCGGTGATGGTCGCCGCCTCGTCGGAGGCGAGGAAGACGACCAGCGGCGCGACGTCCTCGGGCATGCCCAGACCGGAGCGGCGCATCGCCGGGGGGATCGGCTCGCCACGTTCGACGGCCTCGGCCACGTCGCGCAACGCAGGAATGGTCGCCACCATCCTGGTGAGCGCGACAGGGATGAGCGCGTTCACCGTGATCCCGTCGCGCGCGAGCTCCATCGCCCACGTCCAGCAGATCGCGGCGATCGCCGCCTTGGCGCCAGCGTAGTTGGTCTGCCCGAAGTTGCCCTGCTGGCCGGCGGGCGAGCCGACCACGATGATGCGCCCGCCGCCACCTTGCTCGCGAAGCCGCGCGGCTGCCGCGCGACCACAGGTGAACGTGCCACGCAGGTGCGTCTCGATGACGAGGTCGA
>JAJZJC010000095.1 GCA_021810205.1 Actinomycetes bacterium | reverse complement strand
ATCGACACCGCCAAGGTGCTCTCTGCCGCGCTGCTCTCATTCCTCGAGGGCCTCGTCCTCTTCGGCGTCTTCCACGGCGACTTGCACGCGGGCAACCTGCTCGTCTGCTTCGACGGCCGGGTGGGGCTGCTCGACTTCGGGATCACCGGTCGCCTCGACGAATCGGGTCGGCGAGGCCTGCTCCGCCTGGTGATGTCAACGGCCGCGAACGACGTGCGGGCCCAGGTGCTCGCGATGCGCGACCTCGGCGCCCTTCCCTCAGACGTCGACGTGGACGGGGTCATCGCCGACCTCCGCCTCGACCAGCCCGTCAGGGACCCCACGAGCATGAGCGCCGAGGAGCTCACCCGCGAGATCCGGGAGATGACCAAGGCGCTGCTGGACTACGGCGCGCGGATGCCGAAGGCGCTGATGCTCTTCGTGAAAGACATGGTCTTCATCGACCACGCGATGGCGACGATGGCCCCCGACGTAGACGTCCTCGCCCAGACCGTCGCGATCCTGGCGCACCTGCAGACCCGCCACGGCGATCGCATCGCCCAGGACCTCGGCCTCGCTGCGGGATCACTGCCGGCAGTGGAGCTCGGAGGGATCCGCAGCTCGCTCGGGCTCACCCCAGACGTCGAGCACCTCACCCATCGCGAGCTCCAGGCGCGTAGGCGGCTCATCCGCAAGCGTCTCGCGCATCGTCACTGACGAGCGGCGCCGGCGCCGTTTCCCGGGCCGACCGCGCCTGCCGGCGCGACCTGTGCCTTCAGCGCCGCGAGCTCCGCATCCACGTTCGACTTGCTACCGAGCTCGTCGAGCTCCTTTTGGATGTCGTCCGTGCCGCCGCCCACGTCCTCGAGAACGCCCGATTCGAGGAGCTCGTCGGTCGCCTGTGCCCGTGACTGCATGGTCGCGATCTTGTCCTGGGCCCGCTCGAGCGCCGCCCCCGAGTCGCTGATGGACTTGGATATCCCCGACACACTCTCGTTCACCGAGGTCACGGCCTTCGACGCCGTGTACTGCGCCTTCAACGTCTCTTTCTGGGTGCGGAAGTGGTTCACGCGCTGCTGGAGCGCCTGGAGGGTCTGCTCGAGCTTCTCTTCCTGTTCGGTCAGCTGCTGGTGCTGGGGCTCCATCTCGTCGATCTGCTGCTGCGCCGCAGCCTTGCGCGTGAGGGCCTCCTTGGCGAGGTCGTCGCGTCCTTGGGAGACCGCAGCCTGCGCCTGGTCTTGGAGGTGGTCGACCGAGTGCTGGAGCTGGGTCTCTTGCAGCTCGAGGCGCTTGCGGGAAGCGGCGACGTCGACGAGGGCCCGGCGCACCTGGGTGAGCTGCTCGAGCATCTTCTCGTAGGAGAGGTCGAGCATGTCCGCTGGGTTCTCGGCCTGGTCCAGCGCCTTGTTGGCCTTCGCCTCGACGATGTCGTGCGCCCGTTGGAAGAGTCCCATGTCGTGCTCCTCGCGTTCATCGGCTCAGCGTGGCGCAGCGGCGCCCCGTCGCCCCCCATCATTGCCCGCGATGCCGGGTGACGCGACATCAGCCCGCCGCCGGCGTACGGCGCCTGACGGACCCGCCGATCGAGAGACCGAAAAGGGCTGCGACTCGCCTTCGGCTTCAGCCCTGGATCACTACGGCCGATGATCACCACAGCATCGGCGCGAAAGGCGCCCTCGGAGCAACGGCGCGAAAGGCGTCCTCGGAACATCGGAGCGGATCGGACCATCGGAGCCATGGCGGAATTGGCATCGCGCCGATCGTCCCACTCGCAGGTGCGCGGCCAGCGAGGACACACCTCGCCACTGGGCGCAGAACGGATCGGATCGGCACTGCTCGCGGCCGGCGAGGTCACCCAAGCCCAGCTCGACTGGGCACTTGGGGTGCAGCGACGCACCGGCTCGCGCCTTGGCGCCATCCTGGTTGCAGCGGGGATGGTCACTCGTCTCGCCTTGTACCGGACGCTGGCTGCGCAGTGGGAGATCCCGTTCGTCGACGTCACCACCGTGCCCCTCGGCCTCTCGACATGGCCTCATCTCGACGTGGAAGTGCTGGCGAGGGATCTGTGGGTGCCGATCTCCAAGCGTGCGGACGGCACGGTCGTGGTCGCGACGGCCCAGGAGCCGACCCCTGCGCGCCATGCCGCCATCGAGGCGCAGCTCGGACGGCCAGCCGTCATGCGCGCAACCACCGACTGGGACGTGGACTATGCCCTGCGCCATCTGTTCCGCTTCCGGCTCCTCGACGCCGCCAGTCACGGCCTGTGGCGCAACGACAGGGAGCGTTCCGCTCGCACAGTGCTCACCCGCGAGCAGGCGGCGGCGTTCGGCATCTGTCTTCTGGTGCTCGTTGGCGGTGTTCTCGCCGCTCCGCGCATCGCCCTCGCCGCCGCCTCGGCAACTGTCGCCTGCGCGTTCATGGCCGCGGTGCTCTTCAAGTTCTTCGTCTGCCTGGTGGGGGCGTACCACGAGACGTTCGTACAAGTCACCGAAGCGGAGCTCGATGCACTCAGCGAATCGGAGCTTCCCGTGTACACGATCCTCGTCCCGTGCTACCGAGAAGCTGCAGTCCTCCCTGATCTCATGCGCCATCTCGCCGCGCTCGACTACCCGCCAGAGAAGCTCGACATCCTGCTTCTCTTGGAAGAGGACGACCAAGAGACTCGAGCCGCCGCAATCGCCGCGCGGCCGCCGTCGAACGTGAAGATGGTGACCGTGCCGAGAGGAGATCCCCAGACGAAGCCGAAGGCGTGCAACGTGGGCCTCGTGTTCGCCCGCGGCGAGTACCTGGTCATCTACGACGCCGAGGACCAGCCGGATCCCGATCAGCTGAAGCGGGCAATTGCCGCTTTCAAGAAGGCCGGACCCGAGCTCGTCTGTGTACAGGCGCCCCTCAATTACTTCAACGCGCAAGAGAACGCGCTCACTCGGATGTTCACGCTCGAGTACTCGTTCTGGTTCGACTACATGCTCCCCGGGCTCTCTGCGCTGCGCCTCCCGATCCCCCTCGGCGGCACCTCGAACCACTTCCGCACCGATGAGCTCCGGCTGCTCGGGGGATGGGACCCGTTCAACGTCACCGAGGACGCCGACCTCGGCATCCGGGCGGCTGCTCTGGGAAAGCGGGTGGGCGTGGTGAACTCGACGACCTTCGAAGAAGCCAACAACGCATACCGAAACTTCGTCCGCCAGCGCTCCCGCTGGATCAAAGGCTATGTGCAGACGACGCTCGTGCACCTGCGTCACCCCTGGGAGCTGGTCCGTTCGGTCGGTTGGCGCCAGGCGGGCGGGTTCGCGCTGCTGATCGCAGGCACCCCCATCTCCTTCCTCGCGATGCCACCGCTCTACGTGTTGATGGTGGTCTCGCTGTTCCTGCCACCGTCCGTCCTATCGGCGATGTACCCGCCGTGGGTGCTGTGGACGAGCCTCGCAAGCTTCCTGCTCGGGAACGCGCTCATGGTCTACGTCTCCATGATGGGGGTGTTCAAGCGTCGGCGCCATCGACTCGTCCTGTGGGCGCTGCTGAACCCTTTGTACTGGCTGCTGCACGCGGTGGCCGCCTACAAGGCGCTCGGCCAGCTGGTGCTCCGACCGCACTACTGGGAGAAGACGGAACATGGCCTCACTGCCTTCCAGAGCTCCCTTCCCCCTCGCTGAGCGCGCGGGCCGGGTCCGCTGGCCCGCCACCCAGGGCCGCCGTACCCTCCTCCGGCTGGCGCTGAGCACGCCGTACGTCGGGCTGTCCATCTGGCTCGCCGCGCATGGGTTCCGCAGCGCGCAGGATGTACAGATCGCACGTGCAGCCCGGGCACTCGGCACCTCGGGCCTCTCACTGGGCGCAGTGGTCCGGACGTTCCCTCCCCTCGCACCGCTCGTCTCTCGCCTCCTGCCCGGTGGCGCCCGCTCGCTCGGGGTCGTCGGAGCGCTGTGCACGGGCGGCACGCTCCACCTGTGCTGGGAACGACTCGTCCGCGCCTGCGTGCCCCGCTGGCTCGTGGCCGTGCTCGTGGGCGCTGCGGGCGCCTCGCCGATCTTCTGGTTCGTCGCCACGGGCGAGCCGACGGACTTCGTGAGCGTCGCGCTCCTGACGGTCGCCATCGCCGGAACCTTCGACTTCGTCTACCTCGGCAGCACCACCGGGGGCTATGCAGCGGGATGCAGCCTCGCCTTGACCGTCCTGTGGGATCCCGGCTCGCTCGTCTACGTAGGAGGCGTGGCCCTGGCAATCCCCTTCCTCGCCTGGGAGCGAGTCCGCCGGGAGCCGGGCGTCAGTCGTTCGGCCGTCGCCGTCGTGACCTTCCCGACGGTGGCAGCGGTGGCCGCGTGGGCGTTCCTCGCGTGGCGCTTCGCCGGGCACATGGACTGGTCCCTGCTGGTGTCGTCTTCCACCCCATCCGGCGCTCGCGCGGGTGCTCTGCACGGCCTCGCTGGTGCCGCGACCCAGCTCGCATGGCAGGTGTGCTGCGCCCCGGTGGTGGTCATCGGCACGGCCTGCCTCTTCGAGCATCGCCCCATGCCCGCGATCGGCGTGCTCGTCGTCGTATCGTCACTGTTCGCGTCGTCGTGGCTCGCACTTCGCTTCTCCGGCCTCGACGGGGTCGTGCTCCTCGACATCGTGGGGTTCGTCACCGTCCCCGCGCATCCCCCACGTGTCGTGGCAGTCTCACTGGGTGCCGCCGCGGTCGCCGGCCTCGCCCTGTCCGTCATGTCGAGCCTGTCGGGGGGGCCTGGTCACCTGCTCCACGCCCTCGGGCTCTGAGCTGACCGGCGCCGATGGTGCAGCTGGCGACCGGCGGTCGTCGCTCACCGCCGTCGGCGCCGAGTGGCACGTGGCGAGCAGCGCCGGTCGGACCGTCCCGGCGGGCGCCGCGGTCGTCCCCGCTCGCCGTCGCGTCGAGCTCAGCCGCAGCCCGTGCCTCGGTCTCCGGGCGGAAGCGGGCGAAGGCTGGCGGCGAATGCCACGCGGGGTGTGTCTCTTGCCAGCGAGGGAGGGTCGGAGTCTGGAGCCGGACGCGCCCAGCCCACAGGAGGCCGACACCGGCGACCGCGCCACCCCCCGCGATGGCGAGGCAGATCCAGTACGCGTCGAGCAGTCCCGCGGTCGCCGACGCAGCGAGCACCGCGGACAGAAAGAGAAGGATCGGCGCGACCAGGAAGGCCGTCACGCCGCGCAGCAGCTCGACCAGTGCGAAGACGCGCTGCACTTGCGACGAGCGCAACGAGAACCCGGCGACGAACAGCGCAGGTGACACCGACGCGCCGACACCGAGCCCGAGCATGCCCGCAGCGAGCGCGACGAGCGGGCTCGCCGTAGTGCCGACCTCGAGCAGCAGGGCCGCCGCGCCTACTATCACGACAAGGCCGCTGATCGCGAGGATCGGGGTGTAACGGGTGCGGAACAGCATCTCGAAGATTGCGGCCATCGCCACCGCAGCGCCGAACTCCGGCGGGTAGAGAAGCCCTGCGGTCGTAGGACCGGTGGTCTTGTCGAGCGACGTCGCGCTGAGGTGCAGGCTCTTGGAGATGGCCGAAGTGAGGGGGAAGACGGCCGCGGTCAACGCAAGGTAGGGCACCAGGCAGAGCACCACCGTCGTCGCCGCGCCCGCGTAGCGCTCAGAGAGCGGACCGTGCCGGGGCATCCCCTGGCTCTACCCAATCGCCGCCGGTTCGCAGTGGAGGAACCGGCAATGGCCGTGATCAGTCACCTTCGAAGGGGAAGCCGAGGTCGGGCGCGCTGAGCACGGCGCGGAACGCCAGGGATTCGGCGGCAGCCATCGCCGTGACGCTCCCCCCGCGGTCGACGAGCGCCACGAGGAGCACCGGCTCGGCTCCCGCTTCGCGCACGGCACGAGCGGCCTCGAGCAGTGAGGTACCACGGGTGACCGCGTCTTCGGTGATGACCACCTTGTCACCGCGGTCGAGCGCGCCCGCGATCCGGCCGCCGGCACCGTGGTCCTTGGTCTCCTTGCGCACGCTGAAGGCCTTCAGTGGCCGCCCGTGCGACGTGGCGACGGCCGCGGTCACGAACGCGATGGGGTCCGCGCCCATCGTGAGGCCACCGATCGCGGTCGCGCCAGCAGGCACGAGGTCGAGCACGGCCTCGGCGACCGCGAGCATCGCCTCGGGGCGGCATGCCGTCTGCTTGGCGTCGATGAACCATGTGCTGGGCTTGCCTGACTTCAAGACGAAGCTCCCCCGGCGAACCGCGTGCGCGAGGAGGTGGTCACGGAGAAACTCGAGCCGCTCGTTGCCAAGCGTCGGGAGCGCCGGGTCGCTCACTGCAGTCGCACCTCCCCCTCACCGGTGACGACCTCGCCGACCACGACGGCCTCACCGTGCGCCGCGCCAACCACCGAGCCGGCCACTGCGGCGAGCGCGGCGAGCACCGCATCGAGGGCGTCAGGGCGCGCGGCGAGCACCATGCCGAGGCCGAGATTGAACACCCGCGCCATCTCCTCGTCCGCGACTGTGCCCAGGCGCGCGATCTCGTCGAAGATGCGCGGCACCTCCCATGCACGTCGGTCGAGACGCGCAGCGGTGCCCGGCGGCAGCACCCGGGAGAGGTTGCCGGGGATCCCGCCGCCGGTGATGTGGGCACAGGCATGGGCCCCCGCGCGGGCCGCGGCGAGCACCGCGGGGGCGTAGATGACCGACGGCTGGAGCAGCTCATCGGCAAGCGAGTGCGACGCGCCATCCCAGGCGGGGCCATCGAGCGGGAGGGCGGCGCGGGTGAGCAGCACGTGGCGGGCGAGCGTGTAGCCGTTGGAGCGCAGCCCGGGCGACGGCAGGCCCACCAGCACGTCGCCTGGTGAGACACGGTGAGGACCCAGCTCCTCACCGGCTTCGACCACGCCGACCGTGAAGCCGGCGAGGTCCACGTCGTCGGGCGCCATGGCGTCGGGGTGCTCTGCCGTCTCGCCACCCACGAGGGCACAGCCCGCCTGGCGGCAGCCCGACGCGATGCCACCGACGATCGCCTCGAGGCGGACAGGGTCGAGGCGGCCGAGCGCGACGTAGTCGAGGAGGAAGAGCGGTTCCGCGCCAGTGCACACGACGTCGTCGACGCACATCGCCACAAGGTCGACACCGACGGTGTCGTAGCGGCCGGTCGCCTTGGCGACGAGCAGCTTCGTCCCCACACCGTCGGTCGAGGACACGAGAACCGGGCGGCGATAACGGTCGGTGTCGAGCTCGAAGCGGCCAGCGAAGCTGCCGATCCCGCCGCGCACCTCTGGCCTGGTGGTCGAGGCGACGGCGGTGGCGATCCGGACGACCGCCTCGTCTGCGGCCGCGAGGTCGACACCCGCCGCGGCGTAGGTGGCGCCGGCGGTCGCGCTGGCGGCGGTCGCGCTGGCCGCGTGACCGGCCTCGTCGGCGCCGTCACCGGCGACGTGGCGCGGCGGGCTCATGCGTCCTGGCCGGGCTCGGCGTCCCGATCGGCACGAGGACTGCGAACAGCGATCGTGACACCTTCGAGCGCATGGGCTGTGCGCGGCGCGTGGCGGGCGCCCGCCTCCACCAGCTCGGGCGCGACAGCGGTCGGGTAGTCCCCCGTCAGGCACGCGTCGCACCAGCCACCCTCGCCCGCGCCGATCGCCTCCTTCAGCTCGTCGACGCCGATGTAGGCGAGCGAGTCGACACCAAAGAAAGCCTCCATCTCTGGCAGGGTCATGGCCGCCGCGAGGAGCTCGGCGCGACGGGGAGTGTCGATGCCATAGAAGCACGGCCAGCGGAAGGGCGGTGACGAGATGCGCAGGTGGACCTCGGCCGCACCGGCGTCTCGCAGCATGCCCACGATCTCGCGCGTCGTCGTGCCGCGCACGATCGAGTCGTCGACCACGACGAGGCGCTTACCCGCGATGTTGTCGCGAAGCGGGTTCAGCTTGCGACGCACCGCGCGCTGGCGCGCCGCGGAGTCAGGGTCGATGAAGGTGCGCCCGATGTAGCGGTTCTTCACGAGACCCTGCCCGTAGGAGATCCCGCTCCAACGCGCGTAGCCCTCGGCCGCGGGCACGCCGCTCTCGGGCACCCCCATGACGAGATCGGCGTCGACGGGGGCTTGCGCGGCGAGCAGCTCACCCATGCGCCGGCGCGCCCCATGCACCTCACGGCCGCGCAATCGGCTGTCGGGGCGCGCGAAGTACACGAGCTCGAAGATGCACAGGCGGGGATCGAGGTCCGCTGGGTCGAAAAGGAGCTCCGAGCGCACACCGTGCTCGTCGATGGTGACGAGCTCGCCCGGATCGAGCTCACGCACGAAGGTGGCACCGACGATGTCGAGCGCAGGCGACTCGGATGCGAGCACCCAGCCCTCCGGCTTCTCCTCGGAGCCGAGGCGCCCCAGGCACAGGGGTCGGAAGCCGTGAGGGTCCCGGACGCCGTAGAGGCAGTCGTCGTCGAGGAGGACGAGGGAGTAGGCACCCTCGACATGGGGAAGCACGGCCCGCAGGGCGGCGGCGAGGAAGGGCTCGGTGGCAGGAGCGGTGGTGGGGCCGACGGCGGTGGGGCCGACGGTGGTGGGGCCGGTGGTGGGGCCGACGGCGGTCTGCGGGGCACGCCCGCAGACGGCCGAGAGGAGCTCACCGATCACGTCGCTGTCGGTCGCCGCCATCCCTGGCAGCATTCCGGCGCGCTCGGCGAGCGCGGGGGTGTTGGTGAGGTTGCCGTTGTGGCCGAGGGCGAAGCCAGCATGGCCGACCGACTTGAACACGGGTTGCGCGGCGCGCCAGTCCGACGATCCGTGGGTCGAGTAGCGCGTGTGCCCCATCGCAAGGTGGCCGGGCAGCCCCGAGAGGGTGCGCTCGTCGAAGACCCTGGTGACGAGCCCCATATCCTTTACGACGGTGATGGTCTCGCCATCGCTCACAGCCATTCCCGCTGACTCCTGGCCGCGGTGCTGGAGTGCGTACAGCCCGTCGAACACGAGGTGCGACACGGCCCGCCCGGGGGCGTACACGCCGAAGACTCCGCAGGCCTCTTTCACGTTCCGGTGCTCCGCCCCGTGGTCAGGCGGCACGGGGGACGCTCGGGCGCGTGGCGCGCCTAGTCCCGGACCGCTCGTCGTACGCTCGCGAGTCTACCGGTCGGGTGCGCGGTGTCCGGGGCCGAGCGCGCCAGTAGGTAGCGTCGGTGGGGAGTGATCGGCCCGTGATCGACCTACACACCCATTCGGCGTGCTCGGACGGCACCGATCCGCCCGAACGCATCCCCGAGCTCGCCGCCGCCGCCGGCTGCTCGGCGGTCGCCCTCACCGACCACGACACCTTCGCGGGCCTCCCCGCTGCGACGACCCGCGCGGCGATGCTCGGTATCCGTCTCGTCCCGGGTTGCGAGGTCTCGTGCCGCTATCGGGGCGCGAGCGCGCACGTGCTCGTCTACTTCGCCGACGAGCCTGGGACCCCCCTTGCCGAAGAGCTCGCACGCCTTCGCGACGACCGGATCTCACGCAACCGCAGGCTCGCCGCGCGTCTCGCCGAGCTCGGGCTGCCGGCGACCTACGACGAGATCGTCGCCGAGGCCGCCGGGGAGGAGAGCGCCGGTCGGCCGCACGTCGCGGCCGTGCTCGTACGCCACGGCGCGGCAGAGTCGATCCCCGACGCCTTCGACCGCTGGCTCGGTGAGGGCAGGCCGGCCTACTTGCCCAAGTCCCGGGTCACGCCAGAGGAGATCGCCAACGTTGCCCGTGCATCGGGCGCCGTCGCGGTGCTCGCGCATCCCTTCGCCCTCGGCCTCGAGCCACGCGAGCTCGACACCGCGGTCGCCGAGCTCGCTGCCTCGGGGTTCGCGGGGATCGAGGCCCATTACGCGCGCTATTCGCCCGAGGAGCGTGCGGAACTGGCGGCGCTCGCCACCCGCCACGACCTCGTCGCGACGGGTGGCTCCGACTACCACGGTTCGGTGAAGTCCGGCCTCGAGGTGGGGCGGGGCGAAGGCGACCTCGAGGTGCCGGACGACGCGCTCGCGGCGCTGGAGGCAAGACGGCAGTGACCCAGGAAACCATGCGAGGCCGCGTTCGCCAAGAGCTTTTCACGTGGTTCATGTGGTTCATGTGGTGGAACTTCGTCGCCCGCTCGAGGGCCCGCTCGAGGGCGAGGACACGGGCCGAGGGCGAAGCCAGCCGCCTCGCCTGGGCCGC